>JAYKGU010000163.1:0-26769 GCA_035285585.1 Synechococcales cyanobacterium | reverse complement strand
GTATCGGCAGCCCGTGCTGACCGATGAGGGCTTAAAGTTGATTGAACAATCTTTTCGAGATGTGTCTCAGAGAATGAACTTCCAGGTGCTGGAATTCAATGGAGAGGCTGATCATGTCCATGCCCTGCTCGAATATCCGCCCAAGCTATCGGTTTCGCAGATGGTGAATGCGCTGAAAGGAGTATCCAGCCGTCGCTACGGACAAGCGGGATTGAAAAAACCAAAAGGACGAGAGGCGCTATGGAGTCCCAGTTACTCAGCTAGTTCCGTTGGCGGTGCGCCGCTGGCGGTGCTGATAGAGTACGTCCGCAACCAAAGCCACCCTGGAAGGGCGGGGCTTGAATCCCAATGATGTTGGTCAATTCACACAGAAGAAAGGTGATCCTGTCGATTCGTACAACAGTGGAGGGCAAATGGCCATTTGCCCTTACCAAACGTTCAACCGAGGGTAAGTTTTTTCCTGGAAATCTCCTATTCTGCCTTATTTTCGGCGGTCAGCCCCCCTGCGGAGGGCACCACGTAGATCAGCCCCGAAATTAGGGTGAGGGCCACCGCGATCCAGAAGGCGATGGGGCCGAGGATTGCCCAATTCACGGGCAGGGGGGCGATGAGCAGGGCAATGGCGGCAATCTGGCTGACGGTTTTGAGCTTGCCCCAGATGTTGGCTCCAGAGATTTTGGGCTGGTTGACCCGCCAGCCAGCGATCGCCAGCTCCCGTGCCAGAATCAGGACTACTCCCCAGGCGGGCACCTGACCCAGCTCAATCAAGGCCAGCAGGGTAGACAGCACCAGAAGCTTGTCCACCAGTGGGTCGAGGAATTTGCCCAGCTCGGTCACCTGGTTCAGCCGTCGCGCCAGGTAGCCGTCGAGCCAGTCGGTGCCCGCCACCGTCAGGAAAATGCCCAGGCTAATCCAGCGGGCGGTTGCCGTGGGCTGATGCAGGAGCACCAGCAGGATGGGAATGCCCAGGAGGCGCGAGAGGGTAATCCAGTTAGGCAGGTTCATAGGGGTTTGGGGGAATTGAGGCGATCGCTCACCTGACGCAGCGACCGGCTCAGCTCAGCATTTTGCTCAAGCTGTTGGGCCACTTTTTCGCAGCTATACATGACGGTAGTATGGTCTTTGCCGCCAAACATTTCGCCAATCTTGGGCAGGCTCAGGTCGGTGTGCTGCCGCATCAGGTACATGCCAATTTGACGGGCCGTGCTGATTTCGCGACGGCGGGAGCTGCCCTTGAGGTCGTCGATGGACACATTGAGGGTGTCAGCCACCGCCATGAGCACAGCGTCGGGGGTGATTTCTACCTTTTCTGTGGGCGGGTCGATGACCGGCGCAATGTTTTCGACGCTCATGGGCAGGCCCGAAATGGAAATGTAGGCCACCGCCCGAATCAGCGCCCCCTCCAGTTCCCGGATGTTGGAGGTGTAGCGGGTGGCGATGTACTCAACCACCTCGCGGGGCAGCTTGAGCTGGTCATACTCGGCTTTCTTTTGCAAAATCGCCATACGGGTTTCCAGGTCGGGGGGCTGGATGTCGGCAATTAGCCCCATGGAAAAGCGGGAGCAGAGGCGCTCCTGCAGCCGGGGAATCTGGTTAGGGGGTCGGTCTGACGCCAGCACCACCTGTTTGCCCGCTTCGTGGAGGGCGTTGAAGGTGTGGAAAAACTCTTCCTGGGTGTATTCCTTGCCTTCGATGAACTGGATGTCGTCCACCAGCAGCAGCTCCACGGCGCGATACTGCTCCCGGAAGTTCTGCATGCTGTCTTTGCGGATGGCGGTAATCAGGTCGTTGGTGAACTTTTCAGAGGAGACGTAGGTCACCCGAGCGTTCTGGTCGATTTCGCTGCGGTAATGGCCCACCGCCTGCATCAGGTGGGTTTTGCCCAGCCCGACGCCGCCACAGAGGAACAGCGGGTTAAACTCCCGTCCAGGGGACTCGGCCACCGCCAGGGCAGCGGCGTGGGCCATGCGGCTGTTAGCCCCCACCACAAAGCGAGAGAAGACGTATTTGGGATTGAGGGCGGTCACCCGACCACGGGACGCCGCTGCCCTGGGAGGATCGATAGGCAGAGGGTCAAGCGGTAGGGGAATGGCCTCCAGCTCAGCCGGAGACAGCTCATTTTCGGCCCCTGGTTTCACCAGAATCTGGATCTCCAGCCGCCGATCGAGGATGTCGTACACCACATCGGCGATCGCGTTGATGTAGTACTTCTGAATCCAGCTACGGGCAAAGGGATTGCGGGTCGCCAGCACCAGCGTCTCATCGTCCAGATGTTCGACCGTGGCGGTTTTAATCCACATCTCGAAGGTGGGCCGATTCATTTGGAGCTGCAAGCGCTCTAGCACCTGGTTCCAAAATTCCTCAGTGATAACTGTGGCGTCCGTCATATCCTGACCCTACTGGCTGCTAGAGGACTAGTAAGCTGGCACCAACCCACCCCATTCAACCCTCTCGAGTGGATGATCGCATCGATCACGGGGCTGAACTTTGAACATCATCGGTGCTGACTCGACGAGACCGATGACTTAAATTTCACGGCAAAGCGATCGCCCCGCAGCGCTGCTTTCCAACAACTCTGCTTGACTCATTTCAGACTTTGATCATTCTAGTGGAAGGTTGGTTGACCTGCTTGGACTAACTAGACTACTAGATATGAGGGGGAAATTCCATAGCCACTTCCAGATGTGGAGCCGCTCAAATCCTTACGCTGATCGGGCTTGACAAAGTCGAATCCCTCACCCCATGCCCCTTCAGGGAGATCACCTATTCTTAAGAAAAGGATCAGATTCTCTCTACTGAGTAGACCAAACCTAGTAGGGGTCTGCGTTTCTAATTTTTATCGTTTCTTAACCTCAATTCGCTGAAGCTGCCAGAGCTGGTCGTTGCCCTCCTGCCGTTCCCAGGACACCTGCCAGTTGCGCCAGACCCAGCGATCGCCCCGTTCTGCCAGCCCTGCCGCACTGATCCCCGTCAGCCGCGCCAGTTCCTCGCTGGTAATCAGGTAGCCCTGGGTAGCGATTTCGTCCGCCAGCCTCAGGGGTTCAATCACGGTGTGCAGGGGAGGCGTACTGGGCCGGGAATCACCTGGAGGGGAATCGCTGGAACGACTGAGGGAGTCAGTCTGGGATGGTTCGGCAACAACGGGGCCAGGCCCGCCAGGACGGTTAGGAGTCTCATAACCCCCAGGAACCCGATTAGATTCATAGGAATCATCTGGCTCTCCCGGGTCTCCTGAATCTTGTGAATCCTGCGAATCTTGTGAATTAGGTGAATCCCTGGTCAAAGTGGTCAGGGAGGGATGTCTGCCCTGGGCAAACCCCTGGGCGATCGCGTCGCAGCGCTCGTTGCCCACGTTACCAGCATGGGCTTTGACGTACTGCCAGCTGAGGGGACAGCGGGTTTTGGTTTTAACCTGGGCGGCGAGGCCATCCAGCTCCTGCCAGAGATCCTGGTTGAGCACGGGCTTACCGGCGGCGGTTTGCCAGCCCTTAGACTTCCAGCCTTTTACCCACTTAGTAATGCCGTTCTGCACGTATTGACTATCGGTGTAGAGGGTAACTGGCCCCGTTTGGGGATAGTCCGTCAGGTAGGTGAGGGCCGCGATCGCGGCCCGTAGCTCCATACGGTTATTGGTGGTGCCCGGTTCGGCTCCGCCCAGTTCGTGAACGGCCCCATTGTCAAAGCAAATCACCACGCCCCAGCCCCCTGGGCCAGGGTTACCAGAGCAAGCGCCATCGGTGTAAATCGACTGAATGGTTCGGGGCGGAGAGGGTTGTGACATGGGCGGGTTTCGTGGCTAATTGCGGGCTTATTTGCAGGGCTTATTACAATAGGGAATGTATGGCGACGAAGCAAGCAATTTCTGGTTAAGAAATTCCATAAGAAACTCACCCAATGGCTGAAAACCCCTCGAACTCTCCCACGCCCGAATCATCCACCGCAACGACTCTGCCGCCAGAGTCATCCCCCCATGCCATCCCGCCTGCGCCCCAATTCTCCAATACAGGCCTGGTACAGAAGGCGCGTAACCTACTGATTGTGCTGGTGGCGGTGGTGCTGGGAGCGGCCCTGTTTTTGGGGATGCAAACCCCCACCGGCTCGGCCAATCTGGCCAGTCTGGCGGCAGCGGCAACGCCCTATGAAGTGGCCCTTACCAACCAAAAGCCTACGTTTCTGGAGTTTTACGCCAACTGGTGTACCTCCTGTCAGGCTATGGCGGCGGATCTGGCGGAGCTGAAGGCAGACTATGGCGATCGCGTCAATTTTGTCATGCTCAACGTCGATAACTCCAAGTGGCTGCCCGAGCTGTTGGAATACCGGGTGGATGGGATTCCTCACTTTGTCTACCTGGATGCGTCTGGGGAGGCGATCGCCAACGTCATCGGCGAGCAGCCCCAAACCATGATTGCCGAAAACCTGGATGCCCTAATCGCCGCCGCTCCCCTGCCCCACCTCCAGACGCGAGGCCGCACATCCAGCGTCGAAGCCGGGGCCTTAACGCCTCAAAATGACGACCCTCGTAGCCATGGCAGCCAGGTCATTGCCAACTGAGATGAAGAGATCTTTGAGAATGCTCCGACCGGACGATGTGGGGGCAAATGGTCATCTGCCCCCACCAACCGTTCAACCAGGGGAAATTTTTTCCTGGAAATCTCCTGAGCGATTTTCACTAAATGAAATCTTTGTCGCTTAATCATGCACGGATCCATCCGGCATGATGGCGTTGCTGAGGATGGCTCCTTCCAGATTCACCCCCTCCAGATTGGCTTCCAGGAGGTTGGCCCCGCTCAGGTTGGTATCGCTCAGGTCAGCCCCCTGCAAGTTGGCGCGGTTTAGCTTGGCCCCCAGCAGGCTGGTGGCGTGTAGCTTGGCCCCAACCAGACTGGCCTCATTCAGGTCGGCGCGGTTGAGACGAGCACCACTCAGATCCACCTGGTCAAAGATAACTTGGGTCAGTTCAGCCCCCAGCAGGCGGGCGCTACTGAGGTTGGCAGCAGTAAAGTTAGTGCCGTTGAGGGTGGCTCGCCCCAGTTCGGCCCGGCTCAGGTCTACCCCCGTCAAATTCGACTGGGTGAGGTTAGCGCGGCTCAAATCGGCCCCCACCAGGCGGGCTTCCTGGAGGTTAGCGTAGCTGAGGTCAGCCTCGGTTAAATCCACCCGATTCATCAAAGTGCGAATGAGAGTGGCCCTGGCAAAATTGACGCCGCTCAGGTAAGCCCCCAACAGGTCGGCATCGGTCAGGTCGGCGTCACTGAGGTCGGCGTTCATCAGGTCAACGCCGCTCATATTGGCGCGAATGAGCCTGGCCTTGTGGAAACTGGCCTCATTCAAACTTGCCCCCACCAGCTTGACGTTTTGCAGCACTGCGCCGCTGAGGTTAACCTGGTTCAGGTTGGTTTGGGCCAGGACGGCATCCTCCAGGTCGGGCGTTTCATCGGGATGGTCGGTTCGCCATTGGTTCCAGGAACTCACGCTTTTTCTCAACAGGGAAACGTGTTCTTCGTTGGCCATAGGTAAGGTACCTCTTGTCGATGGGTCTGCGGCTGGACGGGGCATCGCTCCCTAACCCACAGGGCCGTTCATGCGGGTGCCTCCAGCAGGTCTGGCAACTCGCGGACAGGGGCCGCCACTGCCAGGACGGGCAGTCCGTTTGCCCAGGGTCAGGGGTAACTGGAAGGGGGAATCATCAGGTAGCAGGCGCGGGTCGGCCAAAGCGCGAGGGGGACGGGTTCGGAGCCAGCTTGGGTATCAAAAGTTTGAGTGGCAAGCTCTACTTGGTGGGCGCTTTAGACTATGATGAATTACGGTAATCATGCACCATATCAAGGTTTATATCAAAAAGTCATGGATGTTTTAACGCTCGGTTGGGTCTCGCTGCTGGTTCTGTTCACCTTCTCAATTTCGATGGTGGTTTGGGGCCGCAACGGCTTCTAGCGATCGCCCCCCCAGGCCATCCTAGAGTTCCCAAATCAACCGACATCTTTAGGCTCTGATTTTGAGAGGGTTGGTTCACAGGATCCGCCTTTATGAGGATCTGTCTTGATAAGTAGAACTGCATTGAAAAACGAAGGTTAGAGAACCGGGGGAGCGCCCCGGTGGGTCACTCCCCCGGTTCTCTGACATGAATTTAAGTGTGCTGACCTACTTAGCCTGTCCGAGAATTTGATAAAGGGCTTTGGTTTCCAGGCGTTCTCGTAAGTTTTCGGATAGGCCCTTAAGAATTTGAAGCTGCTGGTTTGGACGCTATGAATGTTCCTGAAATATCTGCCTTGAGCGTACTCTCGGTTCTGGCGCTGGGGCTTTTGGTTTTGGTCACGGGCAGCGTTGCGTATCTGACGGCTGCCGAGTGGCGCGATCGCCGTCGCCAAGAACGAGAAAAGCGCGATCGCTAGTCTCCTGCAGGTATGGAAAGTCATTCATGGATTTAGCAGAAATTGGCATGACCGTCGCCCTGGTGGTGAGGAGTCTGAACGGCATTTTGACGAGCATCTGTCAGTTGCTCGCTATTTTTGTGATTGCCACTGGGGTGATCAAGGCCCTGATTATCTTTCTGCGAGACTTGCTGTTCAAGGCCCAGTCCGCCGAGGCGTTTCAGCGGAGTCGACTGGCGATGGGCTATTCCTTCTCCCTGGGGCTGAGCTTTCTGGTGGGAGCCAGCATCCTCAAGACCATGTTTTCCAGCCGCTGGGACGACATTGCCCGGCTGGCGGCCATCATCGCCGTCCGGACGGTGCTCAACTACCTGCTATTCCAGGCCCCTGGACAGAAGAGCAGCGCCATTAGCCAACCCACAGTAACCCCTCAAGAAGCGATCGCCCGGTAGGGGCAAAGCATTCGGTGGGTATCGAGCTAATCTTGTCCCGCTTTAAGCGGGAACCCCTTTGCCCCCTCCAAATACTTTGCGGAAAAATTCCGCAGGAACTTCACCGACGGTCACCTACCGCGTGCTGCTTTAACTCGCTCACCGACACGTACTCCAGAGCTGACGCATGGGTAGCCTCCAGCACCACGGGCGGGGCCACTCCCGCATCCAGCGCCTCTTTCCAGCGGGACGCACACAGACACCAGCGATCGCCCGGTTTTAGCCCTGGGAAATTGTACAGCGGCATGGGGGTGCTCAGGTCGTTGCCCCGTGCTTTGGTAAAGGCCAGAAATTCCTCGGTCATTTCGGCACAGACGACGTGGGCACCCATATCCCCCGCCCCTGTGTCGCACCTCCCGGTGCGGTAGTAGCCTGTCATAGGGGATGTGCAGCAGATCTGTAGCTCACCGCCCAACACGTTGCTCGCCTCGGCCATGATCATTACTCCTCGACTCGTGACTGTTCTGGTTTCAGCATACCGATTGGCGAAGATGGTGCAAGGTGATTTGGAACAGTACCAAACCCCAGAGGACAGGATTCAGTAGGGGTTCGCCAGGGCCGCATCGCCAGCCTGGTAGAGATAGCCGCTCACCTGGCGGCAGTACTGGCTCAGGGTAGAGGAGGTGCGAAAAGCGGGGGGGCGAGGGTAGGGTACGTCAATGTCAACCTCCGCAACCACTCGCCCTGGACGGCTAGCCATCACCACCACCCGGTTGGAGAGGTAGACCGCTTCGTAAATGTTATGGGTAACAAATACCACCGTCCAGCGTTTCTCCTGCCAGAGGGTCAACAGGTCGCAGTTGAGCTGGCTACGGGTCATTTCGTCGAGAGCACCAAATGGCTCGTCCATGAGCAAAATGTCCGGCTGGGTGACCAGCGCCCGCGCAATGGAGACCCGCATCTTCATCCCCCCCGAAAGCTCGCGGGGGTAGCACCGCTCAAACCCCTGGAGGTGAACCAGGGCGATCGCCTCCGCCACCGCCGCCTCGGTTCGCTGCTGGCTTAGACCGGCAAGCTTGAGGGGCAGGCGGACATTATCTGCTACAGTGGCCCACGGCATCAGCGATGCCTCCTGAAACACATAGGCCAGTTTCCGCTGGGACAGTCGCTGAATCGTGCCAGTGGTCGGCAAAGCCAGTCCGGCAATGAGCTTCAGAACCGTGCTTTTGCCACAGCCGGAGGGGCCTAAGAGGCTCACAAAATCCGTTGGCTGAATTGCCAGGTTCAAATCCTGGAGGGCGACGGTGCCATTGGGGTAGGTTTTGCTCAAATGGCTGAGGGCGATCGCAGACTGACTCATGGGGTATAAGCATCCACGCCTTTATTGACAAACGCCAGGGTGTACGCCTGGGTATAGTCGGTATCGGGCTGGTAAATCCCCGCTGCAGCCATCGTTTCAAAGAAGGAACGCCAGCGATCGTCCGACATGGCCCCAATCCCTTTGGTCTCTGCATCCCCAGAGATTAACAGGCCATATTCCTGAATTTTTTCGACGCCATAGGCCAGTTGTTCATCGGTCATTTCAGGGTTGTCCTGCTTAATCAGAAGGTTCCCTGGTTCGGGATTCTCCAGATAGCTGTACCAGCCTTTAATGGACGCGTCCACAAACCGCTGAACCAAGTCGGGGTTTTGCTCAACCAGCTCGGTGCGGGTTTCGACGGTGGTGGAGTAGGGCGTGTAGCCATAGTCGGCCAGCAGAAAGATGACCGGCTCAAAGCCGCCCTCCTGACGGATTTTGAGCGGTTCGGAGCTGAGATAGCCCTGCTGGGCGGAGTTTTTATCGGCCAGAAATGGCCCTGTATTGAAGTTGTAGGGCCGCTTCTGATCGTCGGTAAACCCGTATTGGGCCGCCAGGAAGGGCCAGTAGGTGATATTGGCAGATGACGAAATATAGATCGGGCGGCCCCGCAGATCCTCCAGGGTGGTTACCCCCGTATCGGGGTGGGCAATCAGGATTTGGGGATCTTTTTGAAACATGGCAGCAATCGTCACCTTGGGAATTCCGGCTTCGACTGCCTTAATGGCATCCGAGGTGTAGCCCATGAAAAAGTCTAAGGCTCCCCCCATCAGGAGTTGGGTGCCATTCACCTGGGGGCCGCCCATCTCGATGGTGACCTCCAGGCCGTGATCGGCATAGATACCCGTGGCGACGGCTTGATAAAACCCACCGTGCTCGGCCTGGGCGTACCAGTTTGTGCCGAAGGTAATCGCATCCAGATCATCCGGTGACGATTGGCTTTCACGGGTGCAGGCAGCCATGACCCCGGCTCCGACGGCCAGCGCACCGTACTGTAAAAACCGCCGACGGTGGATTGTCAGCGAGGGCGATCGCCCCTGATGCGGATACCACAACTGACCCATACCACTCTCCCTATTCAGTACTTGACGACTCAGGCTATTTTGAGCTGGCTAAATGAACTGGTTTGGATAACACGTAGCGGTCGAGATACCCATGACCACGGCTAAGACCGCTGCTGCTCGACCCACTGGATAACCTGCTCAGCGAGACGGACGTTACTCAGGCGATCAATCTCGCGGATGCCGGTGGGGCTGGTGACGTTGACCTCTGTAAGGTACCCGCCAATCACATCCAAGCCAACAAAAATCAGGCCATCTTGGCGCAGGGAAGGTGCCAGGGTTGAACAGATATGGCGATCGCGCTCCGTTAGCTCCACCGCCGCCACCCGCCCCCCTACCGCCATATTGCCGCGAAACTCGCCTCCGGTGGGAATGCGGTTCACGGCCCCAATCGGTTCACCGTTGAGCACGATGATGCGCTTGTCCCCATCCTTAGCGGCGGGCAGATATTGCTGCACCATGATGGGTAAGGTGTTGTACTGGGTGCTGACTTCAATCAGGGAATTGAAGTTGCGATCGCCCGCCTCAATAAAAAAGATGCCCTCGCCGCCCTTGCCGCCCAGTGGCTTGAGCACCGCCGCCCCATGCTTCTCGACAAAGTTTCGAATGGCCTGCTTGGTCTGGCCCACCATTGTGTTGGGAATTACGTCAGCAAACCGCAGGGCGTACATCTTCTCATTGGCAAGGCGCAGACCGTTGGGAGAGTTGATCACCAGCGTTTTGGCCGGATCGACATAGTCAAGGATGAAGGTTGCGTACAGATAGGCTGTGTTGACCGGGGGGTCGACCCGCATAAATACCGCGTCAAAGTGATCCAGCCGCTGCCGCTGGCGATCGCCCACCGTAAACCAGATATCCTTGGCCACCCAGCGCCCCGTCTCTAGCTGGACGGGCACCAGCTTGACTGGGGAGAGCACACCATAGGCAACCCCATCCTCGACCCCAAGCTGGTTGGCCTCGGCAATCCAAACCTCATGCCCCAGCACCTGGGTCGCCTCCATTAAGGCCACGCTGGTATCGTGCCCCGGATCGAGCCGGGCGATCGGATCAATTATGAATGCAACCTTCACCTCAATCTCCCAACTCTGGACGACACCACTTCCTGATTACAGCAAGGCATTGAGTTTGCCCTGACGTTCTAGGGCATACAGATCATCACAACCGCCAATGTGGCGATCGTCAATGAAAATTTGCGGCACCGAGCGGCGGCCATTAGCCCGTTCCGCCATCTGGTCACGGGCAGCCTCGTCGCCATCGATCCCATATTCCGTATAGTTCACGCCCTTTTTATCCAGGAGTGCCTTGGCTCGGATGCAAAAGGGACACATACTCCAGGTGTAAATTTCCACGTTAGCGGCCATAGCGCTTTCACTCTGAGCTAAATATTTCGTTACCCTTTAGTTTACCTGGGGTAATGTGTCTCCGCATGGATGCAAGGACAGCAGGTGACCACAATTCTCACCGGGATTTTTATTGACCCACTGCGCCATCGATCCACTGCGCCATCGATCCACCGCGCCATCCCCCCATCCACCGCTTGGCTAAACGCTCGCGCCGAAGCCATCCCCCATCTACCCTAAATCCTCGCTCGCTCCCGCCAATCCTGACCAATGCGAATCGTCAAGTCTGACCGGAGGTCACCCGTTGAGGCGGCCAGAACGTGTCCCAGCCCCAGAATGTGCTCTACCTGGCTACCGCCCTGGAGGTTACCTCGCTGCACGATAATTTCTGTTTCCAATTGGGCGGTGGGCCAGTCTTCTACAACGTAAACGTTCTCAAAACCCTGGTCTTGTAAATAGCGAACCACCTGGGACGCCACCCGTGGGTAGCCCGTCGCATTTTGCACCGCAATCCGCAGATCCCTCAGCGGCTCGGACTGAAGCGCCACCTCGCGGTAGGGTTTAACCTGGAAAAAGTCCTGCATCACCTGCTCAACTTCGAGGGGGTTGAGAATCCAATAGCTGGCGATGTATTCACTGGCCTGGCTGAAGCGCCCTGGCAGCATGACCATGTGAAAGTTTTGCTGATCAATGTCGAGGGCAAAGTTGATCAGTGCGAGCAACTCCTCTGCGGTTAGATTGGTGTCAATGTAAGTCCCCATGAGCTGCAGGATTTGCGGGATACGAGGAATCACCGCTGGACTGGTGAGGCGATCGCGCAATGCCTGAATTAACTGCTGCTGCCGCTGCACTCGGCCAATGTCGCCATTACCATCAGAGCGAAACCGGGCAAACTGCTCCGCCTCATCACCGTTGAGGGTTTGCAGCCCTTCCTGGAGGTCAATGTACAGCTTCTGAGTGTGGTCTTCATAAAACATTCGCTGGGGCACATAGACTTCAACGCCTCCCAGCAGATCCACCAACTCCCGAAATGCGCCCGTGTTAAAACGCACGTAGCGATCAACCGCTACCCCATTGAGGTTGTGACTCACCACTTCTGCCGCCAGCTTTGGCCCACCAATGAGGTTGGCGTGGTTAATTTTGGTCACGTCTCGCCGCCCTGGGAAATTCACCTGGGTGTCGCGGGGAATGGACATGACGCTGGCGGCCTGTTGGGTTGGGTCAACCCGCACCAGCAGCATGGTGTCGCTTCGTCCTGAAAAGATATCGACGTTATCCGCCCCTATCCCCTGCACCTCGTCGATGCCCATCACCAGAATATTGACCGGACGCGTTACCTCGTGGCGCACGCCCTTGCGCCAGAGTTCTTGCAGGGAGAGGTTCGCATCTTCGGAGTGACGGACAAACGCTTCTGAAAGGGGTACCGTCAGGGCTGCGATCGCCCCGATAGTGCCGGACAGGACGACCGTGGTGCCAAAGGCGATCGCCAGTAATGCTCCCCGCACCAGACCACTCTGCCGGGGGCGAGGTTGGGCTGATGAATCGCAATCAAAGTCACCTCCGCTGCCGCTGGCAGGCGCAGAAGTATAGGACGACGCCCACCGCGTCTCAGGTTCAATATGGCTCACTCCGTTCACACCTCACTAACTGCCCGTCTAGAAAACACCGTTGGAGTGCCTATAGACGTTTCACACCATCTTTATAATTATTCTGCATCCGCGCTCAATATTTCGTAAACGGGATGACGGCATTCGTTAGTCTAGGGTAAATATTAAAAAGATCTGATGTAGAATTTACCGATTTGCACTTCAGTCAGGCAATCGGTATCTGGTACACCAGGCTTAACCTGTCTCCTAATCTACTCTCTTCAGACTTATCTCGCTTCCCCCGTATGGTTTATGTAAAACATCCATGGAAATCCTGAAGTTATTTGCCGTCGCTCCTTGAAATTCCCATAAAGGGGTTGACGCGGCTCCGGTCAACCATGGCAAAACGGATATGATTAAAGCCAATACCCAAAGGAGTCAGCCATGATCCCGGTTATTCTCGCTGGTGGAAAAGGAGAGCGGTTCTGGCCTGTCAGCCGCAAGCAGCGTCCCAAACAGTTTTTGTGTCTGGACGGCAGTGGTCAAAGCCTGCTGCAAGCCACCGCTCACCGTCTGTTGCCCATGGCCAATGGCTGGGAGAACCTCTGGGTGATTACGGCGTCTCACCTGGAGCAGGGCGTCCGTGATCAGCTTCCTGACCTGCCCGCCGCCAATTTACTGGTGGAGTCCGAAGGGCGCGACACAGCTCCAGCGGTGATCTGGTCAACCCTGGAGGTGGCCCGTAAGTATGGGGAAGACGAAGTCGTTGGCTTTTTCCCTGCCGACCACTGGATTGGCGAGTTAGACAAGTTTAAGCAGACCCTGAATGCCGCCGAAGTGCTGGCTGTTCAAGAAAGGGCGATCGCCACCCTGGGCATTGCCCCCACCTATGCCGCCACGGGCTACGGCTATATTGAGCAGGGCGAGCGGATTGGCGACTTTAAGGGACTCACGGGGTATCGAGTCAGCCGCTTCACTGAAAAGCCCGATCAGGCCACGGCAGAAAAATTCCTGGCCAGCCAGCGCTTTAGCTGGAACAGCGGCATGTTCATCTTCCAGGCAGGAGTGGCCCTGGCTGAGCTAGAGCAATACGCTCCCGATATCCTCGCTCCGCTTCAAGAAAAAGGCCCTGCCGTCTACCCCACCCTACCCAAGCTCAGCATTGACTACGCCCTCATGGAAAAAACCCAGCGGGCCTGTGTTTTGCCTGTCACCTTTAGCTGGGATGACCTGGGAGACTGGAACGCGATTGAACGCCTGCACCAGGGGGATCAACCCAACGTGGAGCTGGGGCAGCATGTCGGGCGCGATACTTCCGGGGCGATCGTCTACAACACCGATGATTCTGAGGTGGTCGTCACCATCGGCCTGGAGGATGTGGTGATTGTGCGTGATGGCAAGGCCACGCTGATTGTAAACAAGCACCGCACCCAGGAAATCAAAAAGGTGCTGAAAGATCTCCAGGCCGATCCCAGATATGCCGATCTGCTGTAAAAACCTTCTACTTCAAATAGTCCAGCGGATCTTTAGCCAAGCCATCTAAGCGAACCTCAAAGTGGAGGTGCGGCCCCGTCACCACCCCCGTGCTGCCCGATAGACCAATGATGTCTCCCTGGGCCACCAGCGCGTTTGGCTTCACGTAAATCTCGTGGAGGTGGGCGTAACGGGTTTCGTAGCCGTTGCCGTGGTCAATAATTAGAAGCTTGCCGTAATTGCCGCGAGTCCCCGCAAACGATACCTGGCCTCCGTCCGCTACCCGAATTGGCGTGCCCACTGGTGTACCCACATCCAGCCCCTCGTGGGGTTGAACGACTTGAAAAATGGGATGCATCCGGCTACCAAACTCGCTGGTAATGGGGTATCCCAACACCGGAGCCTTGAATATGCCCGTGGCTTGACCGGCGATCGCCTGCTTTTGCCCAGCGGCTTCCGGATCGAACAGGGGGGCTGCACTGAGGTTGTCTTGAACGGCTCCACCGGTTGCGCCAGAGTCACCTGCGGTGGATAGTGCTGCTGGGTCAGGTGCTGCCGTCAAATTGCCAAAGGCGGCGATCGCCTGCAGATGGTGCCAGCGGCCATTCAGGCGGCTGAGCAGGCCCGTTTGTTCCCCCTCCTGGACAGCATCACACTGGGAAGCGGCGGCTCCCATGAGAATGTATACTCCCAGGGCCACCGATACCCCAAAGTTGAGGGTCGGGATGAGTAAAAGCCAGAAGCCAGACCAGGAGCCATGGCGTCGCTGCCGGGTCGAGGCAGGCTGGGTTGGGGCGGTAGGATTTGGGGTAAGAGAACTGGGAGGGGATGCCATGCCCCAGGTAGGAATAGGGCCATATCGTGGGGGAATGGGGGGAACTGCCGGAGCGGCAACCAGGGAACGGCGAGATTCGCGGCGACGGCGAGATGTGGCGGCGGTAGAAGGCCGCACAGAAGAGTGAACCTCCAAAACGGTTTTGGCAAGCTTCATAGTGAATAGATACCCCTGAATAAAAAATAGACAAGCGATATAGCCCTACGGGCTAAGATTTGAGTGTGGAACCCGCACAGCGCGGGGGTTCCGCACCTCTTGAATGTCCTACGCGAAAGCGTAATGTGATACCGAGATTCACCCAGCCCCAGCAGCCGAGCGAATGCTCTCGCAAATAGGAGAATTCAGGCACCTACTGATAGACCTAAATCAGGCCCACATTCTGCGTGGCCTTATAAGTACATGGCCGTAAATAAAGCTAGTGGGGTGCGCACCACACCAGAGCGTCGTTTACTTATGGCTACCTACTTATCAATGAACCTGGTGACAGAAATTGGTGACAGAAGTTAGTGACAATCCTGCCGGGATTGCGCTTAAACTAAAAGCTCAAAAAACGTTGATGCGAGTTGATGCCGAAAGCAATCGTGCGATCGCCTCCGACCCAGTATTCCCAGAGCCAATTTCTTTATAGCGCAGATAATCTGAGCCTCAGGAGATTGATGGGCGTAAACGCCCCAAATTACGCGTTAGCTTCAAAAAGCTACTCAAATTGATGAGGAAACCGGGATAATTAACCAGCAGTAGAGGAAAACTTGAAACGGTACCGCAAAATTACGGATTCTAGTCCGACGCTTCCCCGCCCACAATCACGTTTCGAATGCGCAGGCTGGGGCCACCACATCCCACCGGCAGACCGCTCTGACCGCCCTTGCCACAGCCGCCAGACTCATCCCAGTAGAAATCATCCCCGATCGCCTCAATGTCAGCCAGGGTGCTAAACACGTTGCCCGACAGGGTGACATCCCGCACGGATTCGGCAATTTGACCATTGCGAATCATCCAGGCTTCTCCAGCCGTGAACGTAAACATCTCACCGTTGGTCATTCCACCCAGCCAGTTGCGAGCGTAGACCCCTTCTTGAATACCGTTAAACAGATCGGCTACGGGGGTTTTGCCCCGCTCAATCCAGGTGTTGGTCATGCGTACGATGGGGGGGTAGTGGTAGCTCAGGCAGCGGGCATTACCTGTGGGGGCTTCCCCCAGCTTGCCTGCCGTCTCGCGGGAGTGGAGCCGCCCCACCAGGATGCCGTCTTTAATGAGCTGGGTAGTCGTCGCCGGAACCCCCTCATCGTCGTAGTAGTAGCTGCCCCGGTGTCCTTCGGGGGCAGCACCATCAAAAATCTGTAAATCGGCGGGGCCAAACCGCCGTCCCAGGGTCATCACCTCAAGCAGATCTGGATTTTCGTAGGCCATATCAGCTTCAGACAGGTGGCCAAAGGCTTCATGGACGAACAGCCCGGTGAGAATGGGGTCGATGACCACCGTGTAGCTATTGCCCCGTACGGGCGGCAGTGCCAGGGCATCAACGGCACGCTGGGCGGCGCTGCGCACCTGGTCATCCAGGCTTTCCAGATCTTCATAGGCTTTGCGCGATCCGGTTGTTTCCCGACCCGTTTGCACCGTTTCTCCATGGCGGGCGGTGGCTGCAAAGCGCATTTCCAGGTCAACCCAGGACTGCTCCAGCAGGGTGCCGTCGGAGGTAGCGAGCACAATGCGCTGGGCGCTGTCGCCGTAGCGTACGGAGGTGGTGGTAATGCGATCGTCAACGCTCCGCAGGATATCGGCGTAGTGGCGGCAGAGGTCTTTTTTGCGGACGAGGGGAATCTGCCGGGGGTCGGTGCCGGTCAGCGGCAGCATCCGGATATCTGTGACGGCTGGAACCGGAGCCAGCAGGGTTTCTTCATCCCCCACCAGACGGGCGGCGGCGATCGCTTCCTCAATGCGCTCCTGCAGGGTGGCGACCCGATTGAAGCTGGCAAACCCCCAGCCTCCCTTATGACAGACGCGCACCTGCCCTCCGAGGGAAATACCTTCGCTCAGGGTTTCGATACGATCGCCCCGCAGCAATATATCGGTTTCTTCTGACTCTTCGATACGGATGGCCAGGTAGTCCACCTGGTTGCGGTAGCGGGCGATGAAGTCGGCTAGCAGGTTTTTGGCGTCAGTCAGCACAGAAGAAGACATGGCGGCATCAGGGTAAACGACGTAGCACAGTTCACAGCGGGGTGAACACCATGCCTTTATTGTGCAGTATTGGGCAGCCAGATTGGGGACTCTAGGAGGGCTGTACGATGGAGCGCGGCGGTGGCAGCTCTGCCGAACCGAAGACGGGCGTGGGGTCTAGCCCAGTGATTTGCTGAAACTGGGCCGGGGTCAGGGTACTGACAATGGGCTGGTTTTCCCAGTGCTGGAGGCGATTGTGGGCCTGTTTGAGAAATTCGACGCCCCGGAGGAGGGGCACCGTGGCCCAACTGTCTACGATGGTTTCGGCGATCGCCAGCTCGATAAGGGGCGTTGGGTAGGTATCAAGCAGTTCATCAACATAGGGGTCAAACTGGGCCGGTTGCTGTCCGGCCAGTTGATAGCTGCTGATGATATGCTTAACACGCTGCCGATTCAACTGGTCCTGGAGTTCCATTGAGTCCTCAGCGAAAACAAAATACAGGCAACTAAGTAGAACTGCATTGAAAAACGAAGGTTAGAAAACCGGGGGAGCGCCCCGGTGGAGGGATCCCCCGGTTTTCTAACATGAATTTAATGGTGCTGACCTACTTGGTGCTTTGTCAGAATAATTGCGATCTGGTCATCGTAACGTGCTGGCTGCACAGTTCCTTCAGGGTGGGCACAAGTTGAAATAATTTGTTGCACTTTTCTCCCCTGGGTGACTCTAGACATATCCTGTCTGTTGCTCCTGCGCGGTGGCCTTTTCCAGACGCTCCCGATTTTACTGGAGAGACCTGGTATAAAAGATGTGGCTGTTTTGCACCAGAGCCGATTATGGAACTACGTCGTTATTCTGTTTGGTTTGTTCGCGCGATCGCCCTGCCCGTTGCGTCGGGTTTAGTGGCCGGGATGTTCCCGTCGTCGGCGATCGCCCTGTTTAGCATCAATGAATATGAAGACTGCGTTGGCGATCTGATGGAGATTGGGATCGACGCCGCCGAGGCAACCAATGCCTGCGGTGCTGCATTTGACCCCGATGATGTGTCTGACTGTGTCACCGAAATCGGCGACGATATAGACATTTCAGCCGCAACCATCCTAGCGGCCTGCGTGCGGGTGCGTCGCCCCGAAGAAATGGCGGAATGCGTGACGGATGTCAACAAAGACCTGGATGGGGCGCTGCCGCTCCCTGCTCTGGAATACTGTACCCGTACCCTGCTGCCAGAGCGCTTCGCTGACTGCGTCACGGGGATCCAGGGCGAGGTCGATCTGCCGCCACTCGCGATTATGGACGCCTGTAACGACACCGATTACCGTGCGACGGAGCTGTTTTTGCCGGGGGTAGCGCTACCTGCCGAAGCTCCGGCTGAAATTCCAGCGGATGACCTCGCCCCTGCGCGATAGCAGATTGCGGACGGCTCCATCGCTCGGAGACGCAGGTGTTAGGGGCGAAAAGCTTTTCGCCCCTGTCGATATGGGGAATAGGGGTTAAATCTGGTCGGGGACGTCTTCATCGGAATCGGCCAGTTCGTGGCGCTCTTCGACCCAACGGCGGCAGTTCTGGTCGCGATCGCGCAGCTCGTTGCGGGTGCGGCAAAACTCGTAGGCAATCTGGTCAGCCAGCTCCTCTGGCAACTGTTCCTCCCGCTGGAGAGCGCGACGGAAGTACTGGAGGCTGGTCGCCAGGTCGTCTCCCTGGAGCCGAACGATCTGGGCCTTGAGGTAATACAGGTCTGGATTGTCGGGGGTTTCTTCCAGGGCCTGTTCGACCGCTGTCAGGGCAGCATCGTATTGTCCAAGATCCCGGTAGGCGACCGCCAAGCCCCGCTGCACCAGGTAGCTGGGTGAGCCATATTGCTCCAGACGGGCGATCGCCTGCTCAGGGCTGGAGAAAGGCAGATTAACTGCCAGCATCAGGTCCATATAGCCCTTAATCAGGTTCAGTTCAGGGTCAGTGGGGTCGACGCTCTCAGCCTGATTGAAGTTGTCGAACACCAGCCGCAGTTTTCCCAATACCACGGGCGTCGCGCGTATGGTGCCTTCAGTGGAAAGGGTGTAGGCTCCGTCCATAAAGTGGGCCACCGCCGTATAGAGGTGACCCCGCAGCGGATCTTCAGCAATGAGGCGCTGGGCCACTGCCAGGGTGCGATCGGCGTGGACTTTCAGCCCATCCCAGTCGCGATTGAGGTAGGCGATAGATGCCTGCATGGCCAGGGCCATGGGTTCATCGGGGGCGGCGGTCTCTAGCAGTTCTGCTGCCTGGGTATAGTTACCCTGGACAAACATGGCCTCAAACGCCGCCTCAGTCTGATCGTCCATTTCACGGGGGCTGGCGCTGCGGAAGGGGTCGGCCAGTGCCGGGTTAGGGCAGGCAGTAAGGGCGATCGCCACGGTTCCGGCGATCGCTGTAGCGCTACTCCAGAGGCGTTTAGACCAGGGTGGGGAAAGCTGCTGACGAAGCGCGGTGGGTGTCCAATTCATTGCAATCTTCATAGGACCTGTGGGGATAAATCTTACGCGGGTAAACGGTGGAAGGAACAATTAAGTACATGGCCATAAATAAAAACAGTGGGGTGCACCCCCGCCGGGGGGCGCACCCCACCACAGCGTCGTTTAATTGTGACCACCTACTTAACAATGAGGATTGTGCTCGACACGGATTACGGTAGCACTGGTCGGAGTTTTCATCTACTGGCGGGGTTCAGTCGCGTGAACTGGCTGCTGGCTCTGAAGCTGAATCACGCAATCCCAATTTAGGATCAGTCCCAATTTATATTGAAAGAGCGTAGATTGATACACAGTACGGTAGCCCCGTTGCCTGCTCCGGACTCGTTAAACGTTTACCGATAGTTTTGATGCTTCATATTCGTAATCTGGCCTACCATCCCGCTGCCACCCCAATGGCCATTCTCAAATCGATCAACCTCGATCTGCCTCCCCGCCAATTGGGGCTGGTGGTTGGCCCCAGTGGGTCGGGGAAAAGCACGCTTCTGGAAATTCTCGCGGGGCTGGCGGTCAAAACCTCCGGAAGCATTCTCTGGCGCGACCAGGAGCTTTCTCCCGACCAGCTCCAGCAGCTAGGCGGGCTGGTGTTTCAGTTTCCCGAACGCCATTTTTGTGCCAGCACCCTGCTCGACGAGCTGCGCCTGGGGCATCCAGAACTCAGCAAAGAGCGGATTGACGAGGCGATCGCCGCCGTTGGCCTCTCCCACCTGCCGCTTACCACAGCCCCCCACGCCCTCAGCGGTGGGCAGCAGCGCCGTCTCGCCCTGGCCGTTCAGCTCATTCGTCAGCCCTATCTGCTGCTGCTCGACGAACCTACAGCGGGGCTGGACTGGTCCATGCGCAACCAGCTCGTCAGCCTGCTGGCTACCCTCAAAAAAGAGTGGAGCCTGCTGATTGTCACCCACGATGCTGGCGATTTGCTGACCATTGCCGACTGCTGCTGGACGCTTGACCACGGAGAACTGGCCCCCGCCGAGCCAGCCAGCTTACAGGTGGCCCAGACCCAGGCGTAAGAGGGTCATCGGCCAGATCCACCGCCTCCCATCCAAACAATGCTCAGATGATGCCCGAATGACGTCAGAAAAGCCAGACCAACTGCGGCGATCGCCCCCTTCGCCCCCTTTTCCCCCGTTGCCAGACGCTACCGACCACTGGCAAACCACCCTCCACTGGCAGCCCAGCCCTTTCCAGCAGGAGCAGTTTCAGCAGCTCTACCACGGCATTCTGGCGGGTAACCAGACCCTCAATCTGACCCGCATCACCGCACCGGATGAGTTTTGGGAAAAGCACCTGTGGGATTCCCTTAGCGGCATTCGGGCCTTTTTGTCGGAAGCGGCCTCGCCGGAGACGAGCGTGCCAGAAGCCGCTGGGCCGCCTCCGGTGCCGCTTCGCCTGATTGACATTGGGACGGGGGCGGGGTTTCCGGGGCTGCCCGTGGCGATCGCCCATCCTTCCTGGACTGTTACCCTTTTGGACGCCACCCGTAAAAAAGTTGCTTTTCTGGAAACCTTAGTTGCCACCCTTGGGCTGGAAAACGTCACCTGTCTGGCGGAGCGGGTGGAAGCCCTGGGGCAGCAACCCCGCCATCGCGAAACCTACGAGCTGGCGCTGGTGCGGGCCGTGGCTCCGGCTCCCGTAGGGGTTGAATATGCCCTACCGCTGCTCAAAGTGGGAGGAACGGCGGTGCTGTATCGGGGACAGTGGTCTGACTCGGAGACGGACGAACTGCGGCCTGTGGTGGAGCGCCTGGGGGGGGTGATCCAGGCCATTAAGCGGCTGCAAACGCCACTGACAGGGGGCGATCGCCACCTCATCCATTTACAAAAAGTTACCTCCACCCCCAGGGAATTTCCCCGAGGCGTGGGGATTCCGACGAAACAGCCCCTGCAGCCCTGAACCCCTTTTGGAGATTCCTGGGAACTCCGGGGGGTTCCCGCTAATCTCGTCCCACCTTCAGCGGAAACCTTGCTGAAGCTTTGAGTTCGGCGTCAGAATGGGGGGCAGTTGAGATTGGCGATCGCCCCATGTCCCTGGTTACGGTTCGCAGCGAAGGGCTGTATTGCGAAGCGGGGGAGTTTTTTATCGACCCCTGGAAGCCCGTTGATCTGGCCCTGATCACCCACGCCCACGCCGACCACGCCCGATCTGGCTCCCGCCATTACATTGCCACTGGCGCATCCGCAGGCATTCTCCGTCACCGCCTTGGTCAGGAGATTAACCTCCAGGGGGTGGCCTACGGTGAGCGATTCAAGCTGGGAAACACATGGGTGTCTTTCCATCCGGCGGGGCACGTTTTGGGGTCAGCCCAAATCCGCATCGAGCACCGGGAAGAGGTCTGGGTCATCTCCGGCGACTATAAGCGCAATGCAGACCCCACCTGCACCCCCTTTGAGGTGGTGCCCTGTGACGTGTTTGTGACCGAGGCCACCTTTGGCCTGCCCATCTATCGCTGGGATGCGGGCCGGGAGGTGGTGCGCCGCATCTATGACTGGTGGCAGAGCGACCCAGAGCGGCCCTCCATTCTGTTTTGCTACGCCTTTGGGAAGGCCCAGCGGGTGCTGAGTGAGCTGACC
This sequence comes from Synechococcales cyanobacterium, assembly GCA_035285585.1. Taxonomy (GTDB): domain Bacteria; phylum Cyanobacteriota; class Cyanobacteriia; order CAKZMO01; family CAKZMO01; genus JAYKGU01. The sequence goes on along the minus strand of JAYKGU010000163.1, from coordinate 5,077 downwards.
CAGTTCACCGACCAGCCCGTCTATGTGCATGGGGCGATTCAGGTGCTTACGGAAATTTACCGCGAGCAGGGAATTCCCATGGTGGAAACCCGATCCACATCCGATGTGCCCCGCGATCGCTCGTATCAGGGAACGCTGGTGCTGTCGCCGCCATCGGGGCACCGCTCCACCTGGATGAAGCGCTTTAAGCAGCCCCAAACCGCCTTTGCCTCTGGCTGGATGGCGGTGCGGGGGGCGCGACGACGGCGGGGCTACGAGCGGGGCTTTGTGCTGTCGGACCATGCCGATTGGCGGGGGTTAATCGACACAATTTTGGGCACGGGGGCGAAAACGGTCTATGTCACCCACGGTCAAAATGATGTGCTGTCGCGCTATCTCAATGAGCAGTACCAGATTCAGGCCAGCCCCCTGGAAACCCTGTTTGAAGGCGAGGGCGATCACTAGGGGGAGTCGGTGAGGTCGTCCAGCAGCTCTGGCGGCGACAGATGCCGGGGAATTTGGATGGTGAACTGGGCACCTTCCCCCAATTCAGATGTGCAGAACAGTTGCCCCTGATGCTTTTCGGTAATGATTTGGTAGCTGATGGACATGCCCAGTCCGGTGCCCTTGCCCGTTGGCTTGGTGGTAAAGAAGGGGTCAAAGATTCTCGCTTTGATGGCCGGGGGAATGCCGGGGCCGTTGTCAGCAATGCGGATATAGACCCACCCGGCGATCGCCTCCGTCTCAATCGTAATCTGGCTGGGGCACTGCTGGATTTCCGCCGCCGTACGGCTCTGGTCTCGCTCTTCCAGGGCGTCAATGGCGTTGGTCAGAATATTCATAAACACCTGGTTGAGCTGCCCCGGATAGCACTCTACGGTGGGCAGGTCGCCATAGTTTTTGACAATGCGAATGCCGGGGGCTTCGGGTCTGGGCTTGGTACGGTATTGCAGGATGGTCAGGGTGCTGTCCAGCCCGTCGTGAATGTTGACATCCTTGTATTCAGCCTCATCCAGGCGGGAAAACGTCCGCAGGGATCCCACAATTTCCCGAATGCGGCTGGCTCCCGTTCTCATGGAACTCAGCAGTTTGGGGGTGTCTTCGATGATGAAGTCCAGGTCAATGTCGTCGATAAACTCCTCAAGCTCAGGGTCGGTGGCGGTGGGGCGATCGCGAAAAGCCTGAATCAGAGACAGCATCTGCATCACGTATTCCTGCGCATGGGAGAGGTTGCCGTAGATGAAGTTCACTGGATTGTTGATTTCGTGGGCCACCCCGGCCACCAACTGCCCCAGGGACGACATTTTCTCCGCCTGCAAAAGCTGCAGCTCGATCTGTTTCCGGCCTGTGACGTCCTGCGCGATGGACAAGATGCCCACGGCCTGTCCATCTGTCTCCACCAGGAGGCGACTGTGCCACTCACACATCACCAGTTGGCCATCTTTTGCGGTGTTTTCCTCAATATGTACATACAGCCCAGCTGAGGTCAGTAAATGGTTGAGGATGGCCTCTACCCGGTCAGCCTTTCCCACCAGTGTCGTTTCTGTGAGGTGGCAGTTGACCGCCTCGGCTGGGGTGTAGCCAAACATTTCTTCGGCGGCTTGATTCCAGCGGGTGATGATGCCATCAAGCCCCCACTCGATAACGGCCAGGGGAGATTGTTCAAACAGAAGCTGCAGTCGCTGCTCGTTGCTCCAACAGGGGCTGTCAGGGGGCGCACTGGCGTTCTGAGGAAACTGTTGGGAGGATTCGCGACCATCCAGTTCGGAGATGGCGGAATGCTCGATATTCAGAACTGCTGCCAGTTCCTGATGGCGTTTTTGGAGGGCGGCGTAGCGTTGCTGGAGGACAACATACTGCTTCTGAAGAGCGGCGAGTTGCTGCTGACAATCGGCCTGGGCATTGGAATGATGTTGCATCGACCCGATCTTACGATATGTGTCAGTGGCGAGGACAAACAAACTGTGGACTTAGTTTTCCCAAATTTCTCTGTCTATCGATAGAGCCGCCCCTATTTCAAGGCAGTTTTACTTAGGTCTCTGCTGCTTGCTTATCGTGTAGTTTTGCATACACTGGGATAAGCAATAACTTTCAGCGATTTGATTTAATTCTTTACAATACGGGTCTTGATTAAACAATTAATAGAGTAAAAAAGTTTTTCCTGGTAAATATCCTTTTTCCAGCAAATTGGTTCAAAATGGGGCGATCGCCCCTGAATGGCAGCGGCATTACGGCTTCTTTTGCGACTTTTTACCTACCAGGGAACGATAAGTAGGTCAGCACAATTAAATTCATGCTAGAAAACCGGGGGAGCGCCCCGGTGGGGAGCGCCCCCAGTTTTCTAACCTTCGTTTTTCAATACAGTTCTACTTATAAGGGTGAGTTCTACTGTTGATGTCGGCATGATTTGACTGATTTCGCCATATTTAGAGGTTTGTGTGGTGATTCTTGATAGATTTCAGCTTCTCCTGGAGCACTCATCCGACGCGATCGCTGAATTTGACGCATCGCTGCGCTATGTGTCTGCCAATTCGGCGGAGGCCTTTCCCCTCGGATATCACCCCAGAGATTTGGTGGGCAAGAGCCACGCAGAACTTCTCAAAGCGCTATCCGAGGCCCACCCCCTGCGATCGGCCCTGGAGATGATGGATGCCTGTCTGCGGCAGGTGATCGAACAGGCCCAGTCGCTGACGGTCACCTATGAGCTGGTTACAAGCTACGGCATCAAGCGGTACGAAACAGTCTATACCCCGGTCTTGAGCGAGCAGCAAACTGTCAGCCGCGTCTTCAGTATTGGGCGACAGCGCTGGGCGGAGTACGATAACATCCGTACCGGTAATGGTCGCAGCGACCCCTCATCTCGCCGGATCCCGGTGCGGGCGATCTTAAACGCGGAGATGCCTGGCTCTGAGGCGGGATTTCCAGAGCTAGGCGTGCCAGAGCTAGGCGTGCCAGAGCTAGGCGTGCCAGAGATGGGGGTACCAGAGATGGGGGTACCAGAGATGGAAGGGACAGCCCCTCGGCCTGCGGTTTTCCATTCGTCCCCTGGGAGTGGGTCGACTGCGGCATTAAGCCACCCGGTGCGAGTCCCAGAGCGATCGCCGTCCCAGTTCAACCATGTGCAGGCCGCCGAGCTGCGTCAGAGCGCCGACTTCCTGCGGCTGGTGATTGACAGCATTCCCCAGTACATATTTTGGAAAGACCGCCATTCAGTCTATCTGGGCTGCAACCGACGCTGGGCTGAGATGGCGGGATTGGGCAACCCAGACGAGGTGATTGGGTTGACAGATGATGACCTGCCCTGGACACAGGCACAGCGGGATTGGTACGTCACGTGCGATCGCCAGGTTATGGACACCAACACCCCTATGTTTCGTATCCGCCAGTCCCAGCGGCAGGCCGACGGGCGCATTACTTGGCGCGAAACCAGCAAGCTACCCATTCATGACGGGGCCGGTCAAGTCATTGGGCTGCTGGGCATGATCGAAGATGTGACCGAGCGCAAGCTGGTGGAAGATTTGCTGCGCCGCTCCGAGGCCAAATACCGCCATCTGGCCCAGCGGGAAGAACTGCTCAACCAACTGGCCACCCAAATTCGTGAGTCCCTCAACCTCAACATTCTCCTGCAAACCGTGGTGCAGGAAGTCCGCCGTTTGCTCGACACTGACCGGGTCGTAGTCTACCGGTTTGACGAAAACTGGCAGGGCAGCGTCGTATTTGAAGATGTCATTCCCCCCTGGATTTCGACCCTGGGCGAGATGGGGGCGGACAACTGCTTCCCCGACAAATTTGCCGACCTGTACAGCCAGGGGCGGGTGCGGGCGATCGCCGATATCACCCAGGCCGGGCTGGATGAGTGCCACACCCAGTTTTTGCTAAGCCTGCAGGTCAAGGCTAATTTGATCGTGCCCATTCTCATCCACGACCATCTCTGGGGGCTGCTCGTTGCCCATGAATGTCGGGCACCTAGGGAATGGAAACAGTCGGAAACGGATTTGCTCTACCATCTAGCTGGACACATTGGCATTGGCATCCAGCAGGCTGAACTCTATGCCCAGGCGACTCAAAATGCCTGTGTCGCCCAGGCCCAGGCCAAAAAGCTAGAGCAGGCCCTGCACAACCTGCAAGATACCCAGGCCCAGCTCATTCAAACCGAAAAAATGTCGAGTTTGGGGCAGCTTGTAGCCGGAATCGCCCATGAAATCAATAATCCGGTGAATTTCATCTACGGCAACATTGGCTATATTGCCGAGTATGTGCAGGATTTGACAGGGCTGATTGAGCTGTATCGCCAGCACTATCCCCATCCAGTCGCCGAAATTCAGGCAAAAATCGCCCAGCTCGACCTGGAGTTTTTGCTAGAAGACGTGACCAAAATCCTCAAGTCACTGCGGGTTGGTTCTGAGCGCATTCGCCAACTGGTTCTCTCGCTGCGTAACTTCTCCAGGGTTGACGAAGCGGATATGAAGCGGGTGGATATCCACGATGGCATCGACAGTACCCTCCTCATCCTTGGCAATCACTTCAAAGCCCAACCCCACCACGATTCCATTCACGTTGTCAAAGAATATGGCCCCATTCCGCCCGTGGAATGCTATCCCGGCCAGCTCAACCAGGTGCTGATGAATATTCTCAGTAATGCCATTGATGCCTTAAGCGATGCGTCACATCAGGCAAACAGTGCTGCCCAGGGACAAGCCGATGTCCTCGAAGCTCAGCCGACGATCACGATCATTACCGAGCTATCTAGCGACCAGAAAAGTGTCATCATTCGCATCTGCGACAATGGCCCTGGCATTCCACGGGACGTGCAGGCTCGCCTCTTCGATCCCTTCTTCACTACCAAGCCTGTGGGCAAGGGAACCGGCCTGGGACTGTCCATCAGTCAGAAAATTATTGTTGAAAAGCATCAAGGTAGCCTGACCTGCATTTCTGCCCCCGGACAGGGAGCGGAGTTTCGCATTGAGATTCCCCTTTTTGACTACTCCCCCACCTGAAGGAGGGGGATTCTCATTTCCTTGGGAAGCCATTGCTTTTACCCTCCATGAGCTTGGACGATGTACCCCACCGCCACACAACCACGCATCATCACCACCTG
>JAYKGU010000162.1:0-24683 GCA_035285585.1 Synechococcales cyanobacterium | reverse complement strand
GCAGGCTAAGCTTGTAGCCCCGCACTTCCAGCTCAATGGGGTCGCCCATGGGAGCCTGGCGGGTGATGGTGAAGTGGGTGCCGGGGGTCAGCCCCATAGACAGCAGCTTTTCGCGATAGGCGCGGCTGCCGCGTTCATACCCAACGATGCGGCCTGATTGGCCCACCGCCAGGGCACCGGGATGGAGGATGGTTGGCATATCAAGGTCTCCTTGCTTTACAGCTTGGGTTGGCAAACGGTGGGTTACGGAATGAACTGACTGGGGTACCGTTGTCACCATCACCCGGTGGGCCATCCCTGCCCCCAACCCAATGCGACACCCCTGCAAGGCCACAATTACCGAACCGCTCTCGGTGCGGCTGATAATGGTGACCTCACCCCCCTGAACAATTCCCATGTCGGTGAGACGGCGCACCATCTGGTGCCCCCCTTTGATTTGCACAACCCAGACGCGATCGCCCACTGTCGTCATGGCCAGGGGCAGGCATCCTTCTTGATGGGAGGGGGAGGTTGCAACGTCGGACTGGGAAATCGGCAACTCATCTAAATCAGCAGTGCCGCCAATGAATGTCAAACGCCAGAATTGAGGGTTAAGGGTGCTTTGGGAAGTTGGCTCCATGTTCATATCCAAAGAGAGTTGGTAGGTTGGCTAACGGGAATGTTTCTCGCTTGTCGAGGAAGGGTAGGAAATAATATATCACTTAAATGCGATGAAGAGATTTTCAGTGATTTGAGAACGAATAGCAGCAGGCTAATCAGCGGCAGAACGCTGAACCGAGAGTGTTCGAATCCCCATCAGAAAAATTATGAGTAGGGACGGTGGAGACTTTCCCAATGTATGGGGAGCGGTAGCGAGATTTAAGCCCTACCCCAGCGAACGGTGCTTCAATGGGAGTTATTCTCAATAAATACCAGAGATGTCTGGGCCATTTAGGCCACCAGCAAGAACCTTTACCAAGCTTTCCGAAATGCTACATTTGCTTTATAAAACGTAATCTCAGGATGGTATTTCAGCGCATATCCCAGTAGATTTAGGGTTTTTGCAAGAGTGGGGCGATCGCCCCTGAGCATACCAGATGGCAAAAGGGGCTGCATCTCCAGCAGCAACCCTGCCCAATAACGCCACCTGTTACTGGCAGGTAACGGGGGCGCTCTGCGCTAGTTCGTTGCGACTTGTTTTCATTAAAATTTATTTGAAAACGCGGGAGCCTACCATCCGCAGGCTAAGCACCGTCCACCAACTAAAGACTAATCAAAACGTTCAAAGCCCCTCTTCCGGACTGGAAGAGGGGTTTGGGGTCAGGGCAAATAAGGAGATTTCTGGGAATGATCCTACCGAACGACGTAGGGGTAAATGGCCGTTTGCCCCTACCAACCGTTCAACCGAGGGTAATTTTTTTCCTGGAAATCTCCTAAGGCTAGTCAGCTAAACAGAGAAGATCTTACTCGGACGGATCGACGGTGGCAAAGTTGGCGCTACCATCGGCAATGCGGACATTATCGACATAGAGCACCCGCTTATCAGTGTTTGACTTCTCTGGGCTGCGCTTCCAGGAATACTTATAGATGCCGGTTTTGAAGTAGGGGCCAACCTGGTCGTTGTAGGTGTTTGCCCCTTTGCGATCCACCACCAGGTCGCCATCTTTCCACATCCGCAGCACCCCATCCGACTGGTGAGACCAATCAACCTGGACAACCCAGTCCATCCATTCACCTTTCTCATACGAGCCGCGCCACAGTTTAGATTCCTGGCGGGTTTTGGACTGCTTGCTGGTTACCGGGCTGGGATCCCAGCGGCTTTGTACGTAGATCTCATCACCATCCACAATCAAGGCCAGGGGCGGCCCACCCAGGCCAAAGTTCTCTCCCAGGTGCTTGTCGGGTTTGCTGTGCCACTGGGTCACCACCTCGCCCGCGGGGTCGGACTTCCAGTCCTCTGGTAAATAGAGGCTAAAGCCGTACCAGCGCTCCGATCCAGCGGGATCAGACTCGCGCACCAACTCCGATCGCTTGCTATCTGCCACCCAGGGATCGTCCTTGTGAAGTTCAAACCGGGCGGCCTTGCCCGATCGCCCACCAGGGGCATCCACCACATTCAAGGAATAGCTCTTTTTAGCGGTTTCCTGTGCTCTCCAGTCCTTAGAAATACCGCTCTCAAAGTCGTCCTCAAACAGGAGCTTGCCAGGGCCTATCGGCTTGGGCTTGGGGGGTTCTGGCAGCGGCGGTTTGGGTGGCCGGGGTACCTTAGGCGGATTGGGATCTTTGATCTGGGGCGGTGTTGGATCTACATCATCAGGCGGATCGGGTTTATCAGACTGACCGGGGGATGGGGGTAAAACCGGCGGAGTCGAAGGGGGTTTGGAGGTGGGAGGAGTCGGCGTTGCAGTGGCGGATGGAATGAAGTCGATGTAGTCTACACGGGCATACTCATCGGCGGTTTCGGTGCCCTTGAGTTGAAAAACATCCCCTGTCGTCACAGTCAAATTTTTGGCCACGGTGCGCTCGACCCGATTCTTCGTGCTGATGGCGTCAGTACCAAGCTGTTGGTCAAGGTTCCACCGATCAAGCACTTTGTTTTGATGGGAAAGGGACAACTGGGCGTTGCCATCATTTTCATCAAAGTAGCCAACTACTACATCGTAAGTTCCCGATTTTCCAGTAAAGTTAGCGGTGGCGGTGCCCGTTTCCAACTGCCCATCCCCGCCCAGGGTGACCAGGCGTCCGCCCGATGCCGCTGAGGACTGCTCAATGTCGTAGCGCCAGCGCTTCATAGCTTCGGCTTCCAGGCGGATGGCCTGACCCGATGGCTGCTTTGGTAGAGGAGATTGGGAGATTGGCTCTGGCGTGGGTTCCGGTTTTGGCTTGAGGGGTGGTTTGGCAGGAGACGGGGCAGGCGAGACGAGCGTGTCAGTGCCAGGGGCAGAACCATTGCCGGAATCACTGCCGGAATCAGTATCCGAATCCACGGAGGTTGGGGATGTGGCGGTAAACTCCAGATAGTCAATCCGCGCATGTTCACCGGCTTGCTCACTGCCCTTGATTTCCAGCGTATCGCCTGTCTTCAAGAATACACTGCTGCCCACCGTGCGGCTGAGATAGTTGCGATCGCTCTTATGGCCAGTACCCAACTGCTGATCGAGGGTCCAGCGATCCAGGAGCGTCTTTTCATGGTGGACTTCCAGAGTGGCTTCCCCATCGTTTTCATCAAAGTATTGGAGGGCAATGTCGTAGTAGCCCGACTTGCCGGTGAAGGTGAGGGAGGCCGTCCCTACTTCATTACTGGCTTTGCCGCTCAGACTGAGGATCTGGCCGCCGGAGGCCATGGAGGTTGCTTCGCTGCGGTACTGGTTTGTGGTCATGTCCTCCGCTTCTACCCGCATAGGTGGGTCAAATACGTGGCGATAGGTGGCAGCAAATTCGGCTGAAGACGGGTCTTTGGCGATCGCAGTTGCACTATACTCAACGGGCTGATGCAGTTCGGGCGTGATGGTTGGGGAGTCAATGGCGGCGGCGGACGGTGGTAAATCGGCAAGGGTTAGGGGGAGGGACGGATGGGAGGTTTGAAACTCCAGCAGGGCGTCGGTATCCCAATCAAAGTAGGTGGCATCAAAGCTGCGATCGCCCTGACTCCCCGTGACGCTGTCACTGTCCCCCCAGGGCTGGAAGAAAGGAGCACCCTGATCCACCGGCAAGTCTTCACTGGAAGGCTTGAAGGCTGCAAATGACGGGGCTGCCAGTCCAATGTCTGGCTCAATGGGAGATGGGAAAGTTTCCGATAGGCTGGTGTTGTCTGTTCCAGCAAACGCCTCCAAAGCCGGAGAGGCCGGGGCGGGGAGAAGCTGGGAAGTGTTCGCCACCGCGTTATAGGCAAAGGGATTTGGAGGGGTCAGGTTTGAGTTAGGAGCAGCGGTATCCGCCACCAAAGGCGTAGAAGCCTCTGGCCCGTCTACAAAACTTGCCATAGTCAGTCCTCAAAAATTTAGTGTTGACAGGTCGATGATGATGTCTCTCTTGCAGGTCGTTCTACGCCGCTACCGCAAAGGGCAGCGTGCTGACCACAGTGAACTTGGAGATGCGACTGATAGACAAATGGTAGATTGAGCAGCCCAGCAGGCCCCATTCATGTCTATTAAGGTCTATCAAAATCCGTTACGCTCATCGGAGTTTGTGAGGCTCCATTAAGCTCAGATCAATTCGAGTTTGAATTGATACGAAAGGTTGGGCGATCGCACGAATGGTGCCCTACTGGAGAGGTGTGACTGGGATGGTAAATGAACCCAGAAGTTTGAAACGGTAGTCACACCGGTTGGTTATAACTCTGTTGGTGAATGCTTGGCAACTATTGATTTGCTTACTACGTTTCGCCGTTGATTCAATCAGCATGGTAGGGGCCAAAAGAGTTATCGCTCCATTCATATTCCAGGAGTAAGGAGCAACATTTGCCAAGAAAGGTTCCCAGAATTTGTCAGGCTCGACAATTTTTTTTCTACTCGTTAAGATTGGGGCGCGCCACTGTGCGGAGTGCATCCAATGAAGTTAGCTGCGGCCAGTTGGTAAACCTGGGGTAGTGCTGCCTGAATTGTCTGCTGCAGCGAGTGTCGCTGGGCAAGCAGATGGGTCAGCAACGGTGCGATCGCCCCTTCCTGAAACGCCTGGAGCGGCTCCAGAGTTAGTTTCTGAGGGTTGAGATGGAAGTGGTGAAAAAGGCCCTCAAACTTGTTTTGATAGACAATGCCCACCACGGGAACTGCCTGACCTAAGCAGGCGATCGCCAGATGCATTCGCCCCGTCAAAGCCCCGTCCAGCCCGGCACAGATGGCCTTGATCTCTGCTGCCCGGCAGGGAAATGGAACTAATTGGCTATGGGTTTGAAGTGGGCGAGGTAAAGCGGCGAACAAATCCCTGGTCAGGGAGACATCGCTGATCTCCCCTCGCTGGTCGTGGGGCATCAGGAGCAGACTGAGGTTTGGTTCGGTGGCGGCCACTTCTGTCAGAGCATCCTGATAAAAGCCCACCAGCTCATCGGCCCGTCGCGAGGGGAGGGCCGTCAGGTGCAGATTGTTGATATTAACTCCAAGGACAATACGATTGTTGCTGTGCTGCTGCTGCGTCCAGTTTCGAAGGGAGGCAACCAGGGGGGATTGATCATCGGGCTGCAGCAGCAAGGCCAGATCGGCGGTGAGGGTGAGGGGGCGGGTCAGGTGACGCTTGAGGCGTTGGTAGGAAAGGGGATCGCGTACGGTGTAGCGAATGGCACCAGGGAGATCATGCAGGGCCGCAACGGTTGCAGGCGTCGGCTGGTTGTTAAAGCTGAAGCTAATTAGCGAGGTTTCGGCTCCAGCCCTGTGCGCCAGGGACAAAAGTTGGGTGATGCGCAGGGTATCGGAGTTGGCGTAGTAGCCATCCATCATGTCGGCTCCCAGACAAAATACTTGCTGATAGCGCTGGGCAGCGGCTACAAACGGTTCTGTATCAATTTGATAGTCGGGTAGTACCACAATCTCGTCAACGGCTGACCTCAGCGGATCGTAGCCCCAGTTGTCCGCCGTTTCAAAGGAGACCAGGCCCAGGGTAGTGATGCCCTGCTGCCGCAGGTGGTGGCAGGCTCCCAGCAAAGAGGCTTCATCCCCCAGGCTGCCAGATTCGTAGGCCGGTGGCACCAGCAGGGCGGAGCGATCGCGTCGATTAAATCCCATGAAAATCCCCTTTTTCCAAAACCCGTTGATAGATGGCTCGATGTTTGGTGGCGATCGCCTCCCAGGTGCGGGACTGAACGAAGCGATAGCCGTGCTCAGATAGGTGATGGCGCTGGGGGCGATCGCCCAGCAACTCCATGAGGGCGGCGGCAAGGGCAGCGGCATCGCGGGGAGGAACGCGCCGCACCCATTCCGCCTGCATCAGCACCGGATCGGTCTCCTCGGATTCCGTAATCACTGTAGGTAACCGATGGCCCAACAGCGAGAGCAGCGAGCCGCTTTTCAAGGTCACGCCGGGATAGAAAGGCAAGACACCGACATCCGCCCCCGACAGGAGATGGGAGGCCCGCTCAGCGCTGACGTAGCCCGTGCAGTGGACAATATTCACCAAACCCAGGTCAGCAATGCGGGCCTGAATCTTTTGCCAGTATTGCTGGGCCTCCTCCCCTTGCAGGGACAGGGTTTCCACGCCACCCAGAAGCAGGAGTCGCGCCCTGGGGTATCGGGAAATCACCTGGGGCATGGCCTGGAGCAGGGTTTCAATGCCCTTCACGGGATGGAGAAAGCCAAAGAAGGCGATTATCTCAGCGTCCTTGGGCCAGCCACAGGCTTTGCGGAGCTGCTGTTTTGCCGTCTCCTGATCAATGGGGGCGACGCTGACGTTGGCAGCAATGGGAATGGTGAGGAGGCGATCGCCCAGCTCAGGAAGGCGATCGCGCACAATCCCAGCAATATTCTCATTGGGGGTAATAATTGCCTGACTGCCCGTGAGCAGCCAGCCATCTTCCCGATCCCACCAGCCCCGCCGCTGGCCCCAGGTTTTCGCAAATTCCAGGAGACCTGCGGGCAACCACAGGGGCTGCCACTCCCACCAGCCGTACTCATGGGCGGTGGTGACGATGGGGGGACGGTAGCCGAGCGATCGCAGCAGCAGCGGCAGCAGAAAGATGGGCCGCCGAAACCGATAGCTGCCCGCCGCGTGCTGGATGTGCAGGACATCCGTCGGCTGGGACAGCAGGGTGCGCACCAGGGGCAGCAGACCAGACAGCGTCCAGTCGGCCACCGCGCCCTTCACGTCCGGCTGGTTCACCGCCTGGGCGGCGACCTGAGTGGTAATCACCTGGGAGGAGATGCCCTGCTGGGCCAGGGCTGACCGCAAGTGGGACAGATAGTCCGCGACGCCGCACCGCTGCGGCTGATAGCCCCCGGCCACAAAAGTTATTTGCACAGACTGACCTCCTTGAGCAGGGACAGCCCCGCCTCCACCACCGCCTCCGGCGCAATATCCAGACACTCCAGGTCATAGGGACAGGTGAATTGGTAGCAAGGACTACAGGGGGTGGGGCGGCGCAGCAAAATGGCGCGGGTGCTGCGGGGTCGCCACTGCCGCTCCAGCTCGGTTCCGGCGAAGAGAATGACGCTGGGGGTGCGGGTAGCGTCGGCAATATGCATGGTGGAGGTGTTGTTGGACAGCAGGAGTTGGGCCTGGGCCACCAGTGCCACTAAGTCGGAGAATTGAGTCTGGCCGATGTAATCCAGGGCGCGATCGCCCAATTTCGCCAACAAAGGCCGGGCGCGATCGCGATCCTTCTCCAACCCCGTGACCACTACGGGATACCCAGTCTGCCGACTCAGCAACGCGGCAGCCTCCCCAAAGCGCCCCAGGTCATAGGTGCGGGAGGGACAGCTCGTCCAGGGATTCAGCAGCAGGTAGGGCGTTTCGGGAATCAGGCGGGATGGCGGGATGGCAAGCTGGAGGGTGCGATCGCCCACCTCGTAGCCCACCGACTCCACCAGCCGCAGGTTGCGCTCCACCTGATGGGTCGTGTCCGATAGTGGGATACTAGTGTGAGTAAGGACACCATCCACCTCCCTGGAATCCCCCAGTCGCAGGGGAATATCTGCCAACTGGCAGACAAAAGCCGGGGGATGGGGACTTTGCTTAAAGCTGGTAAAAATCACGGCAGCATCAAACCGCCGCTCCCGCAAACGCTCCACCAACTGCCATTCCCGCTCTGGATCAAAGGACAGTCGCCCCAGATCCTGCCAGAGCGATCGCCAGACAATCACCTCATCCACCCACGGCAGCACCGGAGCCGCCAGCGCCCCAGCCGGACTGGCCAGCAAAGTCAGCCGCGTACCGGGACGAGCCTTAAGCGATCGGAGGGCAGGCCCGGTCATGATCACGTCACCAATGTTGTCGAGGCGAATGGCGAGGAGGTTGCGGGCGGAGGGCCAGGAAGGAAGACTTTTGGATTTTGGATTTTGGATTTTGGATTTTGGATTGCGCTCTGATTTTGGATTTTGGATTTTGGAGTTTGGACTTTTCTCTGAGTCTGGAATTCCGACTCCTGACTCCTGACTCCTGACTCCTGAATTCTCCTTCTTCCCTCTTCTCTCTTCCTTCTTCTCTCCTCCTTCCTCCCTCTTCTCTTCCGCCTTCCAAAGCATTTCCTTCAAGGTTTCAAAGACAATTTCGGGAGAAATCTCGTCCACACAGGTTTCCCACTCAAAGGGGCAGTGGCCGCTGTACCAGCAGGGTTGGGTGGTGAAGTTGGCGATGTGGCGTTCGGGGCAGGGGGGGTGGCCCTGGAGGTTGCGGTGGGGGGGCGGTTGGCCGTAGCGATCGCCCCAGGATGGCCCAAATAGGGTAATCGTAGGAATCCCCAATGCTGCGGCAATGCGGGCTGGCCCGGTGTCGGCGGCGACCACGGCATCGAGCTGGGCAAACAAAGCGGCTAACTCCCGCAGGGTGCCCCTCGGCCACGGCGTTGCTCCAGGTAGCTGGGCGGTGATCGCCTGGACTTGGGTGGCGTCTGATCCTTGCGGTACCACCAGACTGATGGGGCTGTAGTGCTTCTGGAGAGTCCGTCCCAGGGCGATGAAGTGGTCAAGCGACCAGCGCTTGATGGCCATCCCGGCATCGGCATAGAGGCCAACACGCGGACGGGGAAGATGGCTCAATTGGGCTTGAACGGCAGCCTGTTCGGCGGCAGTGAGATAGATCCGAGGATGCTGCTGGGTGTGCAGGGTATCCAGCCCAATCAAACCCTCCTGGTAAAGGATTTGCAGGAAGCGATCGCTCACCCGCTGGTCATCGGGAGGATGCCGCCACAGATTGGTCATCACCCGGGACGTAGGACTTTGGGCCACCAAATCAGCAATGCCATCATAGGTGGTATCTGTAACAATCAAATCGTAGGAACCCGTAGGGGTTATGCCCCCACCCTGGGAATTACCAGAATTACCCTTCACCCCATCATCCAACACCCCCAATGACTGAGACTGCTGAAGCACCTGTTCAACCGCCTGACGGGCGCTACCTGCCGGAACTTGAATCACCCGATCGATGAGGGGATGGTGACGCAGCAAATCGCCCCCTGGGGCAAAGGTGAGCACCGTCAGGGTAGGCTGGGGATGGGAGGTGGCGATCGCCTGCATGGCGGGCAGGGCAATCAGCACGTCTCCCAATCCCCCCAGTAGTTCAATAAACAGAATTCGGGAAGGGGAAGCCACAGGATTAACTCCGGCTAATCAATTTGCAGAAGCGGCTTTCCTCGCCACTTTTCAATTCTTCTTGGTAGATCATGGCTAACTGGCTTTCTTCGAACTTGTCGAAGAAGGCATCCCATTCAATGCGCTCCAGGGAATCCTCGCCGCTGTAGCCGGGAAAGTCGATGCGCAGTAAACCCGGTTCGCCGTCGTCTTTGGTGCTTTTCACCGTGGCGGGAAAGCCGCCCCGCGACTCGACCCACTGCTTAATCTCCTCATGGTTGGTGGTTTGTTTGGTGCCTGCATCGGCCATGATGGTGTCTCCTAAAGTGCGTAACAATTTCCTTCAAATTTTCGGGAAATAAAGGAAAATCGGCATCCTTCCCAGGAAATATCACCGGTAGGGGCGAAGCATTTCGTAGGAACCTTTGGGTCTTTTTCAGAACGTGCTGCCGAAATGCTTCGCCCCTACGGAACGTTGAATTTATTTGATTTTCGGCCTGAAATCAATGAATTAAATCGACGGCAAATTCGGCGCATTTTTGGGAGCGATCGGGCAGTGTAGTAGGCAGCTCCTGATGGTAGGCTCCTGACGGCAGTAGACCGCATCCCCCATAGCGAGCCATCAGCCGATGCTGCACCAGCACATCCTCGCCGCAGGCATCAGCGGGCACCTCCTTCCAGAAGCTAAAGCCACCCACCTCCAGCAGCTTGGCCCGATCAAATAAAACACAACCCCCAATCCAGTTGATGTGGTAGAGTCGGGGCGCATCTGGAGTCAGCCCCATCTGCTGCTGGATGTGGTAGGGATTGGCCGCATTGTGGAGTCGCCAGCGCTCCCACTCAGGGGTGTGCGATCGCACCACTTCCGGCTGCACGGGGGTTTTCCAGAATTGCAAAGGTGCCTGCTCATGGGGGCGGATGTCATCGACAAAGCTGAGGCCAATCACGGGATTGCCGATAAAGCCGCACTGCTCCCGCTCCAGAGCAGTTAGCAGGGTTTGCAGTACCCAGGGTTCCAGAAGAATATCATCGTCGAGAAACAGCACGTAGGGGGCAGTGGCCTGGGATAGCAGGAACTGGCGCTGTTCGGTAATGCCTTGGCGGGGCAGGTGTTTGTAAATTTGCAGGGGGTGATGGTGCGATCGCAACACCCTGCCTACGGCCTGAATTTCCCCGATTTCGGCCACATCACAGGTATCACTTTGATCGGAAACAACGATACGAAAGTCTTTACAGGTCTGGGCGCAGAGGCCGGTGAGGGTGACGGCTAAAGCCGTTGGGCGGTTGTAGGTGGGGATGAGGATGTCGATGAAGGGCATGGGTTGGTGGATTGGTGGGTTGGTGGATTGGTGGGTTGGTGGGTTGGTGGGTTGGTGGGTTGGTGGGTTAGTGAGTTGGTGGGGATGCGGCTAAAACGGGGGTGTTGCTTGTTTCCGTTAACAAATCCTGGATGGCGGTGACTACCTGGTCGGGGGTGACGCGCTCCAGGCAGTGGTGGTGGCCTTTGGGGCAGATGCTGCGGTAGCAGACGCGGCAGGGGACGTCGTGAAAGAGCACCCGCTGGGGCACCTGCCAGGGGGTGTGCTGCAAATTCGTCAAAGCGTAGAGATCCACCACGGGGGTGCCCAGGGCGGCGGCCAGGTGGACTGGGCCTGTGTTGTTGGAAAGTAGCAGGGGAGCGGATTCCAGGAGGGCGATGAGATCCGCAACGTCGAGCTGGCCCGCCAGGGAGATAGAGGGAGCCTGCATCTGCTGCTGAATGGATGCCACCAGCTCCCGCTCGGCGGCATTGCCGGTGAACACGATCGCCATCCCCTGTTCCTGAAGCGATCGCCCCACTTCTGCAAACCCTTCCGGACAATAGCGGCGGGAAGGGGCAGTGGCTCCGGGGTGGATGACGATCCAGGGGCGATCGCTCGTCAGTCCCAGTTCTCGTAACCGCAGGGCCATGCGGCACTGGGCCACGGGGGAGGTGCTTACTGTGAGTCGGGTGTCTCCCTCGGCATGGGCACCGATGCTGGCCACCAGGTCGAGCTGGCGCTGGACTTCGTGGCGGGTGAACTGGTCTGGCTCCGGGTCGCGGATGGTGTGGGTGAGGAGCTGGTAGGGATTTTCCCGGCAGTGGGCCAGCCGCAGGGGGATGTCTGCCAGATAGCACATGAAGGCGGACGGCAGGGGGTTCTGGCTGTAGACGGTGAAAATGATGGCGGCATCGAACTGGCGATCGCGCAATTCTTTTACCATCTCAAATTCTGGCTGGCTGCTCTGCCGGGGAGCGGTGGCCTTGAGCCAGGGGGCATCGTAGACCATCACGTCGTCGATCATGGGCAGGTAGGGGGCGATGGTGGCCCCGGCCACGGAGGTCATCAGCGTCAGGTGGCGCTGGGGGCGATCGGCCTTGAGGGCTTTGAGGGCGGGGGTGGTCATTACCATGTCTCCCAAGCTGTCGAGGCGAATGCAGAGGATGCGTTCCGCTGCGGCCCAGTCGGCCTGCCAGGTGGGGTCGGTGGTGATGGGGATGGTTTGAGTGAGAGTTGGGAGGTTGAGGTTTGTCATGGGTCGGTGTTTGAGAAGCGGTGGTTGGGATTTAAGGAGTTTTCTACTAGGAATAATTTCCCCCCGTTTAGGATCATGGATTTAATAAGGTGAAAAATAAGGTGAAATTCCTGGGGTAGGGGCATGGAATTCCATGCCCCTATAGGTCGGTTGGTAGGGGCAAACGGCCATTTGCCCTTACGGTGTTGATAAAATCATTTCTTAAAGATCTCCTATTTCAAGGGGCATTTAAGGGGGATCAAACCCTTCACGACTCAAGTCAACGCCCTCCACCAGCCGCCTACCCCCTCCCGGCCCGAATGCACTGAATCAACCCCGTGGTGGATTGATGCTCCACGTAGGGCAAAATCACCACCTCGCCGCCCAGTTCCTCCACCAGGGGCGTTTCGGGGAGGGTTTGGCGGGTGTAGTCGCCCCCTTTGGTGTAGACGTCGGGGCGGATCAGGCGAATCAGCTCGCGGGGGGACAAATCCCCAAAGGGCACCACGTAGTCCACACAGCCCAGCGCCGCCAGCACCCGCAGCCGATCCGCCAGGGGATTGACGGGGCGAGCCTCGCCCTTCAGTTGACGAATACTTTCATCCGTATTCACCCCGATGATCAGCACATCTCCCAAAGCGCTGGCCTGCTCCAGCCCGGTGACATGGCCCGAATGCAGCAGATCAAAGCAGCCGTTGGTGAAGACAATCTTTTGCCCCAGGCGGCGGTGCTGCTCCACCACCGAGAGGAGTTCCGCCTGGTCGCTGATGCGCTTGTGGGTGGCCAGGAGCGATCGCCGCAAAGCCAACGGCTGGCAGCAGGTCGTCCCCATCTCGCGGGTCGTCACCGCAGTGGCAGTGGCGGCCAGGGAAGTGGCGGCATGGGGGTCGGCTCCGGCGGCCAGCGCCAGGGCCAACGTGGCCACGTAGGTATCCCCTGCGCCCGTGGCGTGGGAGCTGGGGGCGGGACGGGCGAGGGTGCGGGTGGGGGGGCGATCGCCCAGGAAAATCAGCGCCCCGTCCACGTCCAGCGTAATGGCCGCAAGCTGCGCCCCCGTCAGCGCCAGGATTTTCTGTCCCGCCTGGGTGATCTGGGCCACCCGTGCCGCTCCGGTCATCGGCGGGAGCTGGAGGAGGGCGATCGCCTCCCCGTAGTTGGGCTTCACCGCCGTTACGCCCACCGCTGCGTAGTCCTGGAGGCGTTTGGCGTCGGCCACCATAACGCGGGGCTGCTCGGCCTGGAGCTGGGCCAGGGCGGCGATTACCCTGGGAGTGAGAATACCGTAGCCGTAGTCGGAGATAATCACGGCGTCGCAGGTGGGGAAGCGCTGCTGAAGTCGCTCAATGAGTTGATTTTCCAGGTCGGGGGCGATCGCTCCCGTACTTCCCTGGTCAAAGCGCACTACCAGCTGATCCGCCGCCATCACCCGCTGCTTGGTGAGGGTGCGGCGGCTGGGGTGAATTTGTAGATCATCGAGTCGGACACCCCGCTGGGTGAGGGCTTGCTGGAGGCGATCGCCCCCTTCATCCGCACCGATCACCGAGAGAAAGAAAGTCTCTCCCCCCAGACTGGTCGCATTGGCGGCGGTGTTGGCCGCGCCCCCTGGTACGTCCTGCACCCGCTCGATGTCCACGATGGGCACGGGAGCCTCGCGGCAGAGGCGGGTCGCACCGCCCTGGAGGAATCTGTCTAAAATGGCGTCACCGATCACCAGCACCCGCAGGCGGGCAAAGCGGTCGAGAAAGGTCAGCCAGCGTTCGGTTTGAGGTTCTAGAGTCATCATCGTCCGTTTGCAGAATGAGGGTTGCCGCCGCTGCCACGTCAGGAGCCAGGTAGTCGGGCGATCGCACGGCATTGAGCTGCCACTCGGTTTCGTTGCCGTTGTGGATCAAGATGGCGCGGCATCCGGCCCGGTGGGCGGCTTCCACGTCGTTGAGGATGTCGCCAATTAGCCAGGAGCGGGAGAGGTCAAGCTGGAGGTCTGCTGCTGCCTGGAAGAGTAGTCCCGGTTTGGGCTTGCGGCAGTTGCAGGCGATCGCATAATCCGCCACCACCCCCGCCGGATGGTGGGGACAGTAGTAAAATCCCGCCAAAGGCACGCCCAGCAAATCCTGGAGCCGCCGCTCCACTGGCCCCAAAGCCGCCTCAGCAAAGTAGCCCCGCGCAATGCCCGACTGGTTGGTGACCACCACCAGGGCATAGCCTGCTTGGTGAAGGCGCTGCACTCCCGCCGCCGTACCGCCCTGGAGCTGTATCCGCTGGGGATCGACGTTGTAGGGCACATCCACCACCAGGGTGCCGTCCTTGTCGAGGAATACCGCCGGACGCTTTAGGGCCATGAGGACTCCTTCATGGGCAGCACCATGATCTCGGATATCACCGTGTCGCTGGGCTGGAGCAGCAGATACTCAATGGTTTCGGCCACGTTGCGGGGGTCTTGCAAAGTCGTGGTGTCAATGTCGGGAAAGCGCTCCAGCAGGAACTGGGTCTTCATGCCACCGGCAATCAGGGAGGTGACTTTGATGTTGTGCGATCGCCCCTCCACATGTAGCGCCTGACTCAGCCCCAGCAGGCCCCATTTGCTGGCATGGTAGGCCGAGGCATTGGCCCAGGCCCGCTTCGCCGCCGTGGAGACGATATTGATGATGTGGCCGCCGCCCTGCTCCCGCATATGGGGAAACACCGCCTTTGCCATGTAGAACGGGCCGTTCAGGTTAACGTTGATGACTTTCTGCCAGTCGGCGATCGCCATTTCTTCCACGGATAGGGTGATGTCAATGCCCGCATTGTTCACCAGCACGTCGATGGCTCCGTAGGTGTCCAACACCTGCTCAACCATTTTGGTAATGTGCTCCGGGCTGCTGACGTCGAGGGGGAGGGCGATCGCTGTGCCATCCTGTGACCGGATTTCTTCGGCGACCTGATTGGCCATCTCCTGGCGCAGGTCGGCTACCACTACTTTCAAGCCACTCTCGGCCAGGCGGCGGCAGGTGGCTTCTCCCAAACCTCTTGCGCCGCCTGTGACAATGACCACTTTGTTGGCGAGGCGTTGGGCGATCGGGCTGATTTTGGGTAGGGTTTGCATGATGTCTCCTTGGTTGCGAATCATATTATGGTTGGGGGCATTGCCGACCCCGTTTGGGTTGGAGGGCATTGTGAAACACGTTATGGGTTGCGTAGGGGCGAAGCATTCGGCCAATACGTTTCGGTCTATGGCAAAACCTTTATTCCGAATGCTTCGCCCCTACAGGGTTGGGGACGATTCACCGACGGTGGCGCGGATGGGGGATTCCCGTTGGGGACGGATGGGTGGCAGGGGTAGAGGGGCGGGAGGTTGGGGGCGGGGTTCCCAAACGGTTTCGGGGAGGGCGGCTCCGCTGGTGCGCAGCAGGTCTTCCTCGATCCACTCGCAGATCAGGTGCAGCACCAGCAGGTGAATCTCCTGAATGCGCTGGGGGTCGGCGGCGGGAACGCAGATGGCCTGATCCACCAAGGGGCGTACCTGGCCACCATCGCCCCCCAACAGCGCGATGGAAGAGACGTTGAGCGCCTTGGCTGCTTGCACGGCTTGCACGACGTTGGGCGATCGCCCACTGGTACTCATCACCAGCAGCACATCCCCCGGCTGGGCAAAGGTGCGCACCTGGCGGGCAAAGATGTCCCCATAGCCCACGTCATTGGCCCAGGCGGTGAGCAAAGCCGTGTCCGCGGTGAGGGCGATCACCGGCAGTCCCGCCCGCTGGGGAGAGCGAAACCGGCCCACCAGCTCGGCAGCAAAGTGCTGGGAATCCGCCGCACTGCCGCCGTTGCCGCACACCAGCACCTTGCCCCCCCGCTCGAAACATTGGCTGATCTGCGCCGCCGCCGCCAGAATATCCGTCCCCAGTAGCCGCTTCGACTGCTGGAGGGCGTGCATGGCCGCATCAAAGCCATCCTCCAGGCGCAGGCGGGCCTGCACTTCGTCGCTGACGGTGGTCAGGGTGGGGGCGGCCAGCACATCCTCATAAAGGGCGGCGATCGCACTCGTCACCCTGGGCCAGGTGAACTGGCTGGCCACATGGCGGATGGCCTGCCGCCCCATGAGGTTGAGCAAGGCCGGGTGGCGGTAGAGAAAGGCGAGGCGATCGCACACCTGGTCGGGCCGCCGGGGGGACACCAGATAGCCCGTCTCCCCGTCTTTGACCGTGAACTTGATGCCCCCCACGTTGGAGCCAATCACCGGGGTGCCGCAGGCCATTGCCTCCAGGGGCGTGATGCCAAAGGGTTCGTACCAGGGGGTGGTCACAAAAACATCCGCTGCGCTGTAGTAGTACTTCAGCGCCTCTCGCTGCCGCTGCCCGACGAAGGTGACGCGATCGGCAATGTTTAGCTCACGGGTGAGGGTCTGTAGCCGATCAATCTCCGGAGTCAAGGCTGGGTCAGGGACGGTGGACTCGCCTCCCACCACCAGCAGGCGGGCGGGCAGGCGGGCCTGATGATTGAGGGCGGCAATGCCCCGAATGGCCGTATCCACCCCTTTGCGCGGCACCATGCGCCCAAGCTGGAGGACAATGCGCTCCTGGAGGGGCAGTCCCAAAGTAGCGCGGGCCTGGGCCTTGGGCAGGGGCCAGAACTCGGCGGCATCCACCCCGCAGGGAATCACCCGAATCTTTGCGGGATCGGCATGGTAGAACTGCATCAAGTCATCCCGATCCTGGGGACACTCGGCCACGATGTAGTTGGCCGCCTGCACCACCTGCTCCTCCACGGCAAACCGCTGATCCGGGAAGCGATCGGCGCTGCCCTGGTGCTGCCGCCGAATCCGGCCCAAAGCATGAAAGGTGACGATGAAGGGCACCCCCGTCCGCTGCTTGAGGGAGAGGGCCACCAGGGCCGACATCCAGAAGTTGGCGTGGATGAGCTGGTAGAAAGGTTTGCCCTGAAGCGTGCCGTTGGCCTGGGCCTGTTCCCGCTCCATGAAATACTGGATAAAGCGGGTAAAGTCCCCCATGTGGGGCAGCAAATCCTCCTTGGGGATGGGCCGGGTAGGGCCAGCGGGGACGTGGATGATACGCACGCCGTTTTGCCAGATCACTGCTTCGGGCAGGTCGGGGCGATCGCGCCGGGTAAACACATCTACCGTATAGCCGATCGCCGCCAGATGCTTGGCCACCTGACCGACGTAGACATTCTGCCCCCCGCTGTCGGTACCGCCAAAAATACCCAGCGGCGAGGCGTGTTCACTGATGAGGGCAATGCGTTTGGTCATGACAATTTTCGGGATTTTGGATTTTAGATTTTGGATTTTAGATTTTTGGGGTTAACGTCCCGATGCGATCGCCGGGGATCGGGCATCGTGGTGGGCGATCGCCCAATAAAACGCATCGTTCCAGTCCTGGATGAATCGCTGGATGGAGAATCTTTGCTGGGCGGTCTGACGGGCACCCTGGCTGAGGGCGATCGCCCGGTCAGGATCGGCAATCAAGGATTTCATCTCTTCAACCAACTGCTGAAGATCGGTGTGAATAAAGCCGGAGACCTGGTTTTCAATAACGGTAGAAAGCTCGGTGGTGGCCAGCCCCACAACTGGTAGACCCAGCATCATGGCTTCGCAAACCGCCAGTCCCAAACTGGTGTAGCGCACGGGATGAAAGAAAAAGCGATAGCGGCAAAGAAAGGCAGGCAGGTCTCGGTGGGATATTTCACCCAAGCCGCCCAGGGCCTCTGATCCCATGCCCACCAGATCCAGGGGGACTTGCTGGCGGACTTTCTCAAAGACGTCCACTCCCAGACGGCGACCGCGCGATCGCAGCCCATTTACCACCACAATACCCTTGGGAATCTCGCCCGTGTAACGCAACCCATCGGGCACCATCACTCCATGCTCAATCACGCGGGTGGGCGTTACGCCGCTGTCCCACATCAGTTGATTGAAGTGGGTGACATGCACCAGCAGTAGATTTGGATCACTGACCACATGCTGAGTATCGGTGGGATGCTCACGGGGCGGATCGTGCTCCAGAAACAGGCGCGGCAGTTGTCGTTGAGCCGGAGAAAGGATCTCATGCTGATCCTGCAAATAGTTGCGGCGGGACTGAAATAAAACACAGTCAAAGTCGCGATCGCGCACCTCATTGGCGGCAATATTGTGGACGTTTGTCCCCCAGGGAAACCCCGGCAGGCGACCCCCATAGCCCTCAGGCCGCCCCGGCTTAATAGGCAAATAAAAGTCATGGGGAGCCTGGGTCAGGTAGTGGAGGTAGCTGCCGTGGATATGCCAGGTGAGGATTCGGAGGCGTTGCATGGGGGTGAGGGTGGATGGGTGGGTGGGGATTCGTCGGGGCAAAAGGCCATTTTCCCTTAAAGGGGTGTGGTTTGAATTTCAGCGTTGATAAGTCCGCAGCTTTGTAACAAATAGTAGGGATCGGCAACATCGGCGTCAGGGAGAGAAATTGGATGGGAAAGAACCTGGCCGCCAAATTCAGAGGATTGGCCAATGCGAATGGGAATACCCGCCAGATAGCAGCGATAGGCCCAGCAGTAGGGCGATCGCCCCCTCCCCGTCAAAATCACCACAGCATCAGCCCCCTGCTCCCGGAGCCATTGAATGATGGCCATTTGGGAGTTGAATGAAAAAGTCAGGGGCACATCCCCCGAAACGACAAAGCTCACACTGGAGTCGCTATCTTCCCGCACCTCCAGCACTTTGAGCGAGAGATGGGGCTGGCTTTCTTGCAGGATGGCGATCGCTGCCGCCGCTGCTTTATCCAATTGAATCACCAGCAAACTTTGAATCTTTGTCAGCCGCTCATCCAGCATGGGCCACCTCCCGCTGCACGGATTGATCCGACTGTCGGAATAGCAAAGCCTCTACTTCGGCTAGAACCTTTTCAAGGGTGGCACTCTGTAGCTGGCGGGCGTCTACGGTGTGATGGCGATCGCCATCCAGCGGTGCCCAGCGATGAACTTCGGAGTTGCTGAATACCACCACGCTCGGTGTGTTCGTAGCGGCAGCCAGATGGGAAATCCCGGTGTCGTTGCACACCAGCAGCGCTGACCGTTGCAGCAGCACGGCCAGGGTACCCAGTGACGTTTTTCCCGCCAGGCTCACCGGACGTGAAGCCATCTTTTGCGCCACCGTTTCTACCAAAGCTTGCTCAGCGGCGGTTCCGGTGAGGACGACTGTGTACCCTTTTTGGGCCAAAGTATCCGCAACGGCGGCAAAGCCTGTGGGTGACCAGCGGCGATCGCCCCCACTGGCACCGGGATGGATACACACATAGGACTGGGGCTGCAAATTGGAAAGTTTAGCCTGATGCAAATAGGCGCAAAGATCTGATGACTGTATGGGAAACTCCAGGCGATCGCCCTGGAGGGGAATTTGCAAGTACTCCAGCAGCCGCAGCAGCCGCCAAATCTCTGGCTCTTTGTCGGGATAGGCGAGGAAGTGGTGCGGGTCTGGGCAATACTGCCCCGGAACGAAAAAGCCCGCCTGCACCTTTGCTCCCAGCAAGGAAATAAATGAATTGATGTAGCTGCCGCTGCCGTGCATTTGCAGGGCTAAATCATAGGCTTGACCTTGCTGCTCAATTAGAAAGGGAGGAATGACTTCAGCGCCCTGCCAGCCTTCGGGAATGCCAGGGTATCCAGAAAAGTCTACCCACGCATCTATCAAATGGATGAAGCGATCGCCAAACCACCGCTGCCCCGGCAACCCCATGAAGGAAATTCGAGAGGCAGGAAAGGCCGCCCGCAGTGCCCGCAGTGCCGGAACGCCACACAGCAAGTCTCCCAGGCCGGGTAGCGATCGCACCACCAGAATGTGTTTGGGCAAAGAAGTTCTCAGATCAAGCATGGTCACCTGAAGCGGGCTTTGATGCCATTCTAAGGAAGGGTCTTCCTGTGTTTCATTGGGCAATTGCCAGAAAAAATCCTTGCAGAACAATCAAATAATTGGGCATTTGCCCAATGAGATTTTTCCAAATAATTTTACCGACGCCGTAGGGGTAAATGGCCATCTGCCCCTATCAACCGTCTGACCAGGATTTTTTTTACTGGAGAACGTCTAACGGGACTGCTTGTGACAGACATAAGATTTTCTTCAGATTCTAATACCTCTTAAGAGAGATGTTGTCGTTATGGAATTTACAACAAGCTGATGGCTATAGTTCACTGTCTATCTATCTATCGCAAATGGTTAGAAAATCCCGGCATTTGGCAGGCTAGAAATCAACCTTTTGGCAGTGTTCCTTTAGATGAATTTTGTTTGTTCAGTTAATGATTTTTGCGATCGCCAAACTAAAACCCTACCAGGGATCAGAGAAGGGGGTACCATCATGACTAAACAGCTAATGGGGCCTGAAACCATTGCCCCCCGGATTGCTCAGGCTTTTGTCGATCTGGTACTCAGCAGCTCTGCCGAGTTGGATCGGGTGGAGCCACAGCGCGACAAGGATCAGGTAATTTATGGTATTCTGCACGGCCAATTTACCCGTGGTGAACAGGTGATGGAGCAGGCTCAGCGATTGGGCCTTGATTTGACTCCGCCACGGGCAGTAATTTTAATTAATGCCAGCGAATTTATTTACGCCGATCCCAGCACTCTTTCCTGTCAGCAATCTAAGGAGGCTCAGCAGCGATCGCAATACATTACTGACAGCATCGTGAGTTTTTTCCATCTACCAAATGACACAATTTGCGCGGATTTAGGCAATGGTGAATTTGTCGTCCTCAAAGCCAGCGATACGCGGAATATGGGCAGTTGGGCCATGCATGATGGCCCCCCCCCTGTGGAATCGGCGACCTCTTCCTGGACCAATTTGGAAGCCGTGAAGCGGGCGGGCAATGCCCTCCTCAGCCGGTTGCGTCGGGATACGGGCGCACCCATGAGCGTGGGCATTGGTCGCTACCATCCGGGGGTGTTGGGACTATCCCGCTCCTATCAAGATGCCCAGGTGGCGCTGCGGTTGGGGCGACAGTTCAGCGGTCAAAACCAGGTCTATTGCCTGGATGGACTGGGGATTGCGGCCTTTGCCTGTGTGGCCGATGAGCAAACCAAAGTCGAGTTAGCCACCCACCTGCTGAGTCCGCTGGACAATGAGCCGGATTTGCTGGATACCCTGGATACTTTCTTTCGGTTGAGCTGTGCGGCATCGGCAACCGCCAAGCAGCTATCCATTCATCGCAATACTTTGAGCTACCGGCTGGAAAAGGTCGCTTCCTTGACTGGCCTTGATCCCCGCTGCTTTGATGAGGCGGTGCAAATTCGGCTGGCGCTGCTGCTGCGCGGTCTGGAGCCTAGTTGAGAAAGGGCCATGCACGTACTTGTTTACACCGACTCAGCCGGAATTGGAGGCGCTGAAATCAGCCTGGGGCATCTGGTTGCCAATGCTTCCCCGGAGATCACGGTGATGGTGGTGGGCGTTTCGGCTCCTGTTGTCAACGCCATTGCCAAAGGACGTCCCCAGGCTCAAAGTTACGTGCTGCCCGCTGCGGGTTGGGGGGCGTGGCGATCGCACCTGGCCACCTTTCATCGCCTCCAGCCCGACCTTGTCCACATCAACCTTTGCACCCCCTGGGCGGGAGCTACGGGACTGATGGCCGCCCTGACCTTGCCCCGCTCCCGTGTGGTTCGTGTGGATCAACTACCGCTGCGCACCACTCATTTGCCCACCTGGTTGCGGACGCGATCGCTCTCCCTCCGGGTCGATGCCCATGTAGCCGTGGGGCAAGCCTGTAGCCGCAAAATGGAAGACTTTTATGCCCTGGGTCGCCACACGGTGATATCTATTCCCAATGGAGTGCCAGACGTTGACCTCGAATCTTTGGGTGCCCCTTCCCCCCAATTTTCTGAGAAGAAAGGCTTTCACATTGGTAGCATTGGCCGCCTTGATCCTATGAAAGGCCACGACATTCTCCTACGGGCTGTGGCCCAGCTAGACTCAGCCCAGGTGACGATTTTAGGAGAAGGCGCTTACCGGGGAGCACTGGAGCAACTGGCGGCGGATTTGGGCATGGTTCACCAGGTGACTCTGCCTGGTTGGGTCGATGCGCCCCGGCCCTATTTGTCCACCTTTGATGTGGTCGCCCAACCCTCCCGATCCGAGGGGTTTCCCCTGACGGTGGTGGAGGCCATGCTGGCGGCCCGGCCCATTGTGGCGACGCGGGTGGGGAGTATGGCCGAGGCGATCGCCCCTGGAGAAACGGGCCTGCTGGTCGAAAAGGATGACGCTTCCGGATTGGCGGCGGCCCTCCACCAGTTACAGCACTATCCGCGTTTTGCCCAGCGCTTGGGACAGCAGGCCCGCGCCTTTGCCCTGCGCCACTTCACTGTGCAAAGTATGGTTGCCCAATACGAACATCTCTGGGGCCAGCTACTCAGCCAGGGGCGTGTCCGTCGTCTGTGGGTGGGTCAACCCCAGGAATAGCCTCAA
The DNA here is from genome assembly GCA_035285585.1 of Synechococcales cyanobacterium. Classification (GTDB taxonomy): domain Bacteria; phylum Cyanobacteriota; class Cyanobacteriia; order CAKZMO01; family CAKZMO01; genus JAYKGU01. The sequence continues at coordinate 2,545 of JAYKGU010000162.1, read as the reverse complement.
CCTGCCTGGGCCAGGTGAAATAGAAGGCTGTGCCTGCGCCCACCTCAGACACGACGCGAATTGTGCCCCCCTCAGCCTCTACCAGCTTTTTGACGATCGCCAGACCGATGCCCGTGTTTTCGGTTCGGTCGGTTGGCTGGAGGGTTTCAAAGATGCCAAAGATCCTTTCGTGATACATCGGATCGATGCCGGGACCGTGATCGGCGATCGCAAACTCACAATACGTCCCTCGCTCCCACGCCGAAATCAGCACCTCGCCCTGCTGGTCAGGGCAGCCGTACTTGATGGCGTTACTGAGGAGATTGGCAAACACCTGGCCCAGCGTCAGCCGCCTTGCTGCTAACCTTAGCGAGGGGGTCGCGAACCTTACCGTCACCTGCGGCGGCACCGATAGCGTATCCAGTAGCTCTGCCACCAGTTCCGCTACCTCAATCGGCTCGGGCGACTGCTTCACCCGCCCCGCACGGGAATACTCCAGCAGATCATTAATCAGCGCTTCCATGCATTCGACCCGGCTGACGAGGAGCTGGAGCTGCTCCTGATTATCGGGGGGGATTTGCTGGCCCAGATCTTCCTGGAGCCATTCGGAAATATTGCGAATGCTGCGCAGCGGTGCTTTGAGATCGTGGGAGACCACGTAGGCAAACTGGTTCAAGTCCTGGTTGAGCTGGGTGAGTTCCTGTGCCCGCTGGGCCAGCGCCTGCTCGGCCTGCTGCAGGGCGGTGATGTCGGTATTGGTGCCAAACCACCGCAAGACGTTACCCCGTTCATCCCGGATGGGGATGGCGCGGGAGAGGAACCAGCGATACTGGCCGTCTCGTCCCCGCAGGGGAAAGGTATCTTCCCAAAGTTGACCGGTTGTAAAGCAGTGACGAATTTTTGCAGTTACCCGCTCCACATGGTCGGGATGGTGGACGTCACGCCAGCCCCAGCCCTGCATCTCTTCGAAGGTTTTGCCTGTGTAGTCAAACCAGCGCTTGTTGTACCAAAAAATCCAGCCTTGCTCATTTGCCATCCAGGCAAATTGGGAAATGTTGTCTGCCAGCGTTCGAAAGCGGGCTTCACTTTCTCGCAGAGAAATTTCCGCCTGCTTTCGATCGGTAATGTCAGCGAGGGCACCCGGAAAGCCAACTGCCTCGCCACTGGCGTTATATTCTGCCCGACCTCGCGCCAGCACCCACCGCTCTTCCCCAGTGGCGTTGTGGATGCGGTATTCAGCGGCGTAGTCTGTTCCAGTGGCGATCGCCCGTCCAATGGCGCTGACCACCCGCTCCCGATCTTCTGGATGAATCGCGCTGATAAATCGCTCAATGGGCAATCCAGCAGCGGCCCCTTCCGGATCAACCCCAAAAAGCTGGGCAAAGTTGCGGTCGGTGATCACGAGATTGTCTAGAATCTGCCAGCGCCAGGTATAGATTGAACCCGCCGTTAGAGCCGCCTCCAGTTGAATATGGGTTTCCCGCAGGGCACGTTCGGCCCGTCGGCGATCGCTAATGTCTTTAAACAGGATGGCGACTTTGCGAAGCTCAGGCTGCCCGACCCGAAAGGCCGAAACTTCAAACCAGCGGTTCATCACTTCAGAGCCATTCTCAAAGCGAACGGGTTCTCCGGTGAGGGCAACACCGCCATAGATTTCAAACCAGTGTTCTTCGAGGTCGGGCAGCATCTGGCGTGCGGTTTTGCCCTCCGCATTTTTCAGCCCCGTTTGCTGCTCAAAAACCAAGTTAATTTCCAGAAAACGGTAGTCAAGGGGGCGGTTTTGAGCGTCAAACAGCACTTCGACAACGCAGAAGCCCTCATTCATGGAATTGAAAAGGGTGCGGTAGCGTTCTTCCGATTGGCGCAGGGTTTCCGCTGAACCATCTGGATAAGAGATACGCTTCTCGGCGTCTTTGATGGCGGCCTGGAGCGATTGGCGCAGATCAGCCGGGGTGATGCGGTCTTCAACCAGGTAGTCTGCTGCCCCTGCCTTGAGTGCCTTTACCGCATCTGTCGCATCGTTGCTGCCAATGACGATGATGGGCGGCATGGCTTCTCCCAGTTGCCCCTTGATCTGGCGCAGCAGGCCACCCCAGTCCGCTGGTAGGGAACGGGTCGCCAGGAGAATGACATCAATCCGCTGCGATTGACAAAGGGCCAGAACCTGGGAGCCATCTCGCCCCGTCACAACCTGGTAGTCAACCCCACTGTTCTGACGCAATTGCTCTCCATAGCAATGGTCGCCCACGCCGGAGTTGTCCACAACAAGGACTGTCCAGCGAGGGATTGACGTGTTTACGCCGCGGTCGTCAACTTCTGGAGTCAAACTGGTGCTACGTTGGTAACGCTTTGTTAGAAAAATGATACAGCACTTTTGAAGTTGATGGGGTGCGAAAACCGGGGTAAAGGGGCGGAACCCCCTGGCTGGGAGCTTTGCCCCTGGTTGACTGACAAAACTTACGAACCGCTGCCCGGAAGCCCTCACCCTAGCCCTCTCCCTTCGGGAGAGGGAACAGGAGCATTGGTTCGGCTCCCCTCGCCCTCTGGGAGAGGGGTTGGGGGTGAG
>JAYKGU010000161.1:0-34785 GCA_035285585.1 Synechococcales cyanobacterium | reverse complement strand
TGGGTCATTTGCTTTGCTCCGAGCCATTGCGCCCTCACCCCAAACCCCTCTCCCAAAAAGGGCGAGGGGCTTTGAAGCGATTAGGCAGCTCTGGCTCCCCTGCTCCCAAGTTGGGAGAAGGGGCTGGCGGATGAGGGCTATGTCTGTGCCAAATGACCCACTAGGAGGGGTTGGGCAATGCCCACCCTGCGGCTAGCGGCGGCGCTCCTGAAGTTTGCGGTAGACGGCACGAATGTCTACCCGATGATAGGCCAGGGCCACCAGGGTGTGATACCACAGGTCGGCGACTTCTCCGGCGATCGCGTCGGGGTCGTCATCTTTGCAGGCCATGACCACTTCGGCGGCTTCCTCGCCAATTTTCTTGAGGATTTTGTTGTCGCCGCCCTGGAACAGCTTACAGGTGTAAGAATCGGGCTGGGGATGGTCGCAGCGATCGCGAATGATCTCAAAAATCTGGGAGAGGGTATCGGCGGGGGGGGCCTGGATGCCGCCATCCACCTGGTGGAAGCAGCTCCGCTCCCCCGTATGGCAGGCGACGTCACCCATCTGCTCCACGATGAGGAGCAGGGCGTCACTATCACAGTCGTAGCGGATTGTCCGCACCTTTTGAAAATGGCCGGAGGTGGCTCCCTTGTGCCAGAGTTCGGCGCGGGAGCGGCTCCAGTACCAGGCTTCGCCGCTGTCGAGGGTCTTTTGCAGAGATTCCCGATTCATCCAGGCCATCATTAAGATGGTGCCGTCCAGGTAGTCCTGGGCGATCGCCGGAACCAGCCCCTGCTCGTTGTAGCGAATGTCGTTTACGGGAACCGCAGATGCGGACGCGCTGCCATCCAATCCCATGAGTTTTTCCTTCTCCATCCAAGCGAATCAACGCGGCAGCCGAAAGGATGCCCCTGGGACACACCTCGGCGCTCGGCTTATCAGCTTCATTATCGGATAAACTCAGCCGAATGAATCCAGGCAAAAATCAGGCCCTTAGCGGGAAGCGGGGCGGCGCAACCGATTGAGCAGCCAAAGCCCCAGAAAATAGGCGACGACCGCGCTGATGCAGCCCACGACGAAGCTCCCTAAAAAGAGGGCGGCGGTGAAGCTTGCCCCCAGGGCCAGAAATTCGGAAAAGGACTGCCAGTTTGCATTGTCAATAATGGCCTGGAGGGCGCTCAGGTCGGGCATTTCGGACTGAACCCCGGCCAGTTCAAGCAGCCGCTGCCCGACGCGGAAATTGAAAAAGTAGATGGGCACATAGGTGAGCGGGTTACTCACCCAGGTGCCTGCGGCGGCTATTAGTTTATTGCCCTGGACGACAGCGGCGATCGCAATGCCGATGATGGTCTGCAACCCAAACAGGGGAAACCACCCGGCAAACACCCCGGCGGCTAACCCACGGGCGATCGCCGGAGAGCTGCCCCGCAGGCGAATGAATCGCAGGTAAAGGTACCGCAACTGACGACGCCAGGGAGAGCGGGGACGAAGACGGGAAGCTGGAGACGGTTTAGGGGAAGACAAAGACGGTGGCCCATCGCCTGGGAAAGGGAGATCTGCTGAAGGCTGGGTGGAAGATTGAGCGGACTGCATCCTGGATGCCGATGTCAGCTCAGACAGGTCAGGTTGAGGCTGGGACAAAGTATTCCCCTCACTGGGCTAAGACGGCATGATTTTTCTGGCAGTCCTTCTATTTTATTGAATATTGAAGGGTTCGGGAACCGGATAAAACCCCTAGCTTTAGACATGGGGATACAGATGGTTCCCGCGCTGGGCGAAGTCCAGCAGTCTGCCCAGTGCGGTACAATAGAACTGGTTTGAACCCCCAGGGTGGGTGGAAGCATCCAAGTAAGTCTCCTCGAACCCGAAAGCAGAGTCCAGTCTGCAACCAGAGGCGCGAAAAACCTCTCTAAAAACGTATGAACTCGACAGAGTACCGAACCACCAGCGAATGTTAGTTTCAGATCCGAAATGCTGTACGGCGGGGCACGCCGGAACAGGGTAAAAAAACGCTTGGGGACACTTTTCCCGCTGGGGCTGACTGCTCAATATCTAGATAGTTTGACCATTTTGGTGCGGCTGTTTGGTGAGGGGTTGCGGAGTTTGAGATAAAACTCTCAGATCAGTTTTAAGGATGGTGGATGAACCAAGAATCCCCTAGCTTTTAGCTATGGGGAGTGTCAACGATCCCAGAATAGCTCCTTGACATCCTCCCCGGCCTAAAAGCGTGGGGATTCCTCGCCACGCCACCCCCGAAGGATGGTCGCTGAATGGGGGTCAAAGGCGATCGCCCCATTGAGCCGCACCGTCCAGCCATCGCCCTAATCGAGCAGCCAGCCACAGGCAATGCTGGTGACGCGATCGCCCGCCATTTCAAATACGAGATAGGACGCCTGCGCATCATTATAGTAAGCCAGTCGCTCCTCACCATTTTCAACCACCTGCACCTCGTCCGGTTCACCGTAAGCCGCCACTACGGCAGGGCGATCGCTGCCCACCTGCACTCCATCAAGGGTGGGAATACCTGCGGCCTCCACCGCCATTTGGACAATCAGACCATCTGCCACTGTGGCGCTGAGGCCACTGGGGAAGGTCAGCAGCCGAACTACGTCATAGTTTGGATTGGGGGTTGTCTCGTCGGTCAGCGGATCGCCAAACGCTTGCAGCTCAGCTTCGGGCTGACCCAGGTGGATCTCCCCAAATCCCAATCGTTCTGAGGCAATCTCTGGGGGAGGGGCGATCGCCGGGGGAGCGGGGGGCGCAGTGGGGGGATCTGGGGCATCGGACAGAGACGGCGACGGCGGTTGATTACAGCCGGTCAGGAACAAAATGATGGTTGTGGCGATCGCCATCCGTGAACCAGAGTCAAAATTCATACAAAACCCCAGAGCAAAATTTAAGCAACTCCAGGATAACCGCTGTATGGCGTTACGCTTTCGCGTTAAGACATTCAAGAGGTGTGGAACCTCCGCGTCGCGGGGGTTCCACACTCAAACCTTAGCCCGTAGGGCTGTAGTTAGAATTCGAAGCCCCTGGGGGTTTTCGGATGAGTTTTTAAGGGAATCCCAATCTGAAGTTATCGCCAGGGCCTGACAAAGTCGTCACATGCGTCGCAGCAGTCAATACTGATGCAGTCGGTCTCGCCGTTGGGGCAAAGCTTGCAGCAGATAGAGCGGGTTTTCAGCCCGGAAACGCGGCGATACACCTCTGCGGCGGTGAGCATGGCCAGCGGTGGCGCAAAGTAGTAAATCCAGAAGGCAGTCCAGATTTTGGAGGGCAGGGCCGAGGCAAAGGTGCGAGCGGGGTTGATACTCATCCCGGAAATAGGAGCCGCCAGGGTGATGTAGGTGGCCACCAGCAAACCGGCGAAGATGCCCGTAAAGGCGGCCAAACGCTTGTGATTGGCCGTAACCAGCACCGTCATCATCAACCCAAAGGCCATGAGAAATTCCGCCACCAGAGCCGCCCACCAGCCCCACTGCCCCGGCACGGTCGCAAGGTAGTTAATAGGAGGATTGGTGAAGGCTTCTCGCAGGATGAAAGCCACCAACGCCACTCCCAGCGTACCTCCCACAAACTGAGCCAGGATATAAAAGGCCACATCCCAGGGGGCAAGCTTCTTTAACCGAAAGAAAGTAAGGGTGACCCCCGGATTGAGGTGGGCACCGGAACGCTTACCCCAGGGGGAATAAATGAGGGCGATCGCCGTCAACCCCATCAGGACGCCCATCAAAGCCCCCCGGAGAAAACTATTGGGAAGCCATTGCGGGACGAGGGATACCGGGGAATGGATGAGGGTGGCAAATAGGCCAGCCATTACCATCAGCGTTCCCAAACCCCACGCTTCAATCAAGTATTCTACCCAATGTTCGCGCAGCGCTTTTAGCATAGTGCTCCTTATTGTGTCCCTGATGATTTCCCTTTTCAACTACAGGCCATATTCGCAGTACTGCTGAATCAGCTTGGCAATCAAGCCCGTCCACCCTGTTTGGTGACTGGCACCGATGCCCGCACCGTTGTCCCCATGAAAGTACTCATGAAATAGCATCAGGTCGCGCCAGTGGGGATCGGTTTGAAACATTTCAATGTCGCCATAGACCGGACGCTGTCCCTTGTCATCCCGCAGAAAGATTTGCATGAGGCGATGGGAGATTTCCCCGGCCACCTCCCAGAGGGTCAGCCAGTTCCCCGATCCGGTTGGGCATTCCACCTTAAAGTCGTCCCCCGCATAGTGGTAGAACCGCTGCAGCGACTCAATGAGCAAATAGTTGACCGGGAACCAAACGGGGCCTCGCCAGTTGGAGTTGCCGCCAAACAGGCCGGTGCTGGATTCAGCAGGCTCATAGTCCACCCGATAGGCGGCACCATCGGTGTAAAAAATATAGGGATGATCAGCATGGTAGCGCGACAGCGCCCGAATGCCGTAATCGCCAAAAAATTCGCCCTCATCCAACAGCTTACTCAAAACCTGCCGAAACACATCCTCCTCCACCAGACGATGGGGGGTGAGATAGGTGAGTGCCAGCAGGCGGCGGGCTTTCTGTCCCCGCGTTTCCATACAGGCCACATTGCGCTTCAGGTCAGGGCGGTGTTCAATGAACCACTCTACCCTTGATTTAAAGTTGGGCAACCGATCCAGGACTTCCGGCTCCAGGATTGAAATAGCGAAGAGGGGGATGAGGCCCACCATCGATCGCACCTTGAGCGGTACGCGAGTGCCGTCCGGCAGGTTGAGCACATCGTAGTAGAAGCCATCTTCCCGATCCCAAAGTTGCGCCCCATCCCCGCCAATGTGGTTCATGGCGTCTGCGATGTAAAGGAAGTGCTCAAAGAACTTGGTTGCCATGTCTTCGTAGACGGGGTTTTCCAGCGCCAGCTCCAAAGCAATGGTGAGCATGTTCAAACAAAACATTCCCATCCAACTGGTGCCGTCGGCCTGCTCAATGTGGCCGCCGGTGGGTAGGGGCGCACTCCGGTCAAACACGCCAATGTTATCCAGGCCCAGAAAGCCGCCCTCAAAGATGTTTTTGCCCTCCGTATCTTTGCGGTTCACCCACCAGGTAAAGTTCAGCAACAGCTTTTGAAACACCCGCTCCAGAAACTGGCGATCGCCCTTTCCCGTCATCTTTTGCTCAATCTTGTAAACCCGCCAGGTGGCCCAGGCGTGAACGGGGGGATTCACGTCTCCAAAAGCCCATTCATAGGCCGGGAGCTGGCCGTTGGGGTGCATGTACCACTCACGGGTCATCACATCGAGCTGCTCTTTGGCAAAGTCGGGGTCAACGATGGCCAGGGGGATGCAGTGAAAGGCCAGATCCCAGGCGGCAAACCAGGGATACTCCCACTTGTCGGGCATGGAGATGACATCCTCGGCATACAGGTGAGGCCACTGGCGATTGCGCTGGCGGGATGGGGGAGGCGGAGGCATGGCGGGGTCGCCCGTCAACCATTCTTCAATGATGAACTGGTAGTATTGCTTTGACCACAGTAACCCGGCGTAGGCCTGCCGCTGAATCTGCCGCAGATCCGCCGCCCGCTCGTCTTCTGTGAGCACCCGGGGGGCGATCGCCCTGTAGAATTCATCCGCTTCCTCACGGCGGCTGGCAAAGATCTGATCAAAGTCGCCTCCAAAGGGGTCTGGAAGGCCAGCCGCATCGACCAGGCGCAGCTTCAGGATGCGGGTTTCACCGGGGGGGATGGTGAGGACGTAGTGGGCCGCTGCCTTGGTGCCCAGTTGCAGAGGATTCACCGCCTGCTCCCGGCCCTGCACCACATACTCATGAATACCATCCTTCACATAGGGCGAAGGATTCTTGACGCCAAAGAGCTTCTGGTAGTTGGTTTCATTTTCCGTAAACAGAATGGGAACGGCACCCTCGCAGTACAGCCAGCGATCGCCCAACATGGGATGTTGGGCCTCAATCACCGTGTAGTGGGCATCGGTTTGGGCCAGCTTCATCAGGGGCTGGCGATCGTCCCGCCCCCAGGCCCAGGTGTTACGAAACCAGAGGGTGGGCAAAACGTGCAGGGTCTGGGTTTCCGGGCCGCGATTGACCACGCTGATTTGCATCAGCAAATGATCCCCGCTGGCTTTGGCGTATTCAACAAACACATCATAGTAGCGATTTTCCTGAAAAACCCCCGTGTCCAGCAGCTCGTACTCCCTGGCCCGCCGGTTGCGCCGCCGGTTTTCCTCCACCAGTTGCGCGTAGGGGAAGGCCGCCTGGGGGTACTTGTACAGCCCTTTCATGTAGGAATGGGTGGGGGTGCTATCCAGGTAAAAGTAGTACTCCTTGACGTCTTCCCCATGGTTACCCTGGCTTCCCGTGAGGCCAAATAGCCTTTCCTTAAGAATGGGATCCTGGCCATTCCAGAGGGCGATCGCCAGACAAAGGCGCTGATGGTTGTCAGAAATACCCAGGATGCCGTCCTCTCCCCAGCGATAGGCGCGCGATCGCGACTGATCGTGGGAAAAGTAATCCCACGCTTCGCCCGTGGCGCTGTAATCCTCCCGCACGGTGCCCCACTGGCGTTCACTGAGGTAAGGCCCCCACCGTTTCCAGTGGGCAATGCGCTGCTGTGATTCCTGAAGTCGCTGGTGTTCGGGTGTCATAGGTGTGAAATGGGAGAGCGTGGGTTATCGAGCAAGGAGAGCCAGGGGGCGTTCATCAGCGAATCAAAGTTGCCTCTACCCGCCCCGTTTCGGAACAGGTTTTTACCTCCATGGCGGCATCAGTGGCGTCAGATCCCAGGCGGGCCACCTCTTCGGGGCAGGGCTTATTGGCATGGAAGACCAGGGTGTCCTGATCTTTTTCGGGATCGAGGCTCACCGCCTGCCGCCCGTGCTGGAGAACGGCAGACATCCAGACCAGTTCTTTCATAAAGCGATCAAAGCGGCGGACGTAGGTCTCTCGATCGGCGATCGCCCCTTGCTCGTCAAATAACTGGTTGACGCCGCTGAAGTTGAGGTCGTAGAAAGTGGTGACCAGCCCCAGCTCGCGCATGACGGGCAGCATACTTTGAATGACGCGGGTGCCGCCAAACGCCCCGGCGGAAACCCCACAAAGCCCCACTGCCTTGTGAATATATTCTTTCAAATTGGTGTCCAGGACATGCTTCAACAGCCCCGGATAGGCGTGGTTGTACTCGGGCACGACGATAATTAACCCATCAGCCCGCTCCACCGTAGCCGAGAAGCCTGGATCTTTGATGGACAGACCTGCATCATCCGTGGGAATGGGCAGTGTGCCAATGTCGATCAATTCGGTGTCTACACTGGCCCAGGCTTGCACCTGCTCAACTACAAAGTTCGCAACAAAGCGGCTCATGCAGCCTTTGCGATTAGTACCAAGAATGACGGGAATGAATAGCTCAGCCATGGATGTTTTCCTACTTACTACTGCTCTTGATAGTTCCAGGTTAAGCCACCATCGACGAAGAAGGTACTGCCGGTGATATAGCTGGCGTCCTCGGAGGCCAGAAAAGCCACCAGCCCGGACACATCCTGGGGCTGGCCGAGACGTCCCAGGGGGATATTCTTGAGCAGGGCATTGAGCTTGTCAGGATCGTTGAGCAGCTTGGTGTTGATAGGTGTTTCAATGGCACCGGGGGCAACGTTGTTGATGGTGATGCCGTAGGGAGCCAGCTCCACCGCCAGGTTGCGGGTAAGCATCTTGACGCCGCCTTTGCTGGCACAGTAGGCCGCAAAGTTAGGAAAGGGCAGCTCTTCATGAACTGAGCTGATGTTGATGATGCGTCCGGGGCGCTGGGTTGCCATCAGGTGCTGAGCCATGGCCTGGGTGGCAAAGAAAACCCCTTTGAGGTTGACATTGAGAACGGCTTCATAGTCTTTCTCCGTCACTTCCCAGAAGGGGGCGTGTTTTTCGATGCCTGCGTTGTTCACCAGAATATCGAGCTGGCCAAAGTGCTCAATCCCCTGCTGAATCAGCTTCTGAACGTCTTCTACCATGCCCAAGTCGGCCCCAATGGCATAGCCTTTTGCATTCTCGCAGTAGCCTTCGGCCAGGTGGCAATCTCCCCCCGCTGCCTGCACTTTGTTCAGGGTTTCCTTTGCCCCTTCTGGGTTAGAGCGGTAGTTGACGACAACCTTTGCTCCCTCTGCCGCCAGACGAATGGCGATCGCCTGTCCAATTCCCTGACTACTTCCAGTAACCAGCGCAACCTTTCCAGCTAATCTCATGAGTTCATCTCCGCCATGCTCCATAGGTGCCAGAATCATACTCCAGCCAGATGAGACTTGGATTAAGAAATTGCTTCTCAAATCAGTTAGATTAGCGAGTGCCGCCCCGATCCTGGAAAATAGGAGACCTGTTGCCCGGCTGTGAGGTGCGCCTTCTTGGCTGAGATATTACCTGGGAGACCTGGCCAACCTGATCAACCTGATCAAACCCTTCAGCAACCTGGGGCACTCCCAGGGCTGGGCCTCCCATTCCAGTTATTGCCAGCCCTGTTATAAACGTGATTGAAACACAGGCTGCAAGCTTCATTCTTTTTTCCCCCGTCCAATACTGCCTTTGCTGACCTTTAGCGTAGGGGCGATCGCCCGCTGATTCACGTAAGCTAACTGCCACACGGGTTACCACAAGCTGACAAAACAGTGTCATAATTCCCCCTCCCTGATTGCAGTTTTTAGCCATTCTGGGAGCACACCCCCAAGAGGATGTCATTAAAATTGCTCCGGCACTTACCACTAACAAATCAGGGGGCCTGGACTGGTTTATGGATTTTGAGGGGACCTCGGCCCAATGCCGGATCAAGAATTTTGCATAGCTCGATAGCCGAAGAAGTATTGAGAAGTAGGAACGGGTGGCGATCGCCAACTAACGGCATTTGCATAGGCCCTATGGTGTTTCGTCTAACCCCACAAACTCTGGCTGCAATTCCCCAGTACAGGTGGCGTCTGGCTCCAGGGTGGGATTGTTGATAAAAGCCTCAGCAACGTCCCTGGCGCACTGGGAGTGGGAGATGACAGCATGGCCGGTGTTGGGAAAGGCCACGTAATAGGAACGGGGCAGTTCCGCTGCCGCGAGCCGATTCCAGGAGGGTGGGGTCTGGGTATCGTATAACCCCGCCATTACCAGGGTGGGAATGTCACTTCGCACCGCTTCATTTTCGAGGGTTGAAGCCGTCCCACTGGGCCAGATTTCACAGACCGCAGCGGCCTGATCGGTCACAAATGCACCCGCTTCCCCCAGCAGAGGAAACTCCAGGGATTGGGCGATCGCCCCTGCCTCATCCAGGTTGTTGAAGGCGAACTCTTCGTAGCACTCCACCGAGTAGTGCATCCCTTCGGTGGTGTCGGCATCGGTTAAGTTGGAGACAATTTCAAACACCGAGCGGATCTCTTCTGGATCTAGTTCCGCCAGTTCAGCCAGCAGGGCTTCGGCGGCGGGGCCAGTGAAAAACTCCTTCACGTAGGTGGTGAGGACTTCGACACTGCGGGGGGCGGCGTTGATGAGCTGCAAATCCAGGATGGCATCGTCGCGGCTGGTGTCGGGCAATTCTGAAGCACGGGCAAAGACCTGGCGCAACCAGCGATAGCCCGGACGCTGGCGCACCTCCTCCCGAGCCTGGGCACGGAGCAGTTCATCGGCCTGCGATCGCAGGTCGGCAGCCGTAATGATCAGGTCATCGGTCTCCGATGCTCCGGAGGGGGAACCCTCTGGCGTATCCCGCAGATCACCCGCCAGGGCCTGCTCTAAGGTGGTGGTCACGCCTTCATCCAGCTCATAGATGATGCGGGGAAAGTGGGGGGCAAACCAGGGGTACTGATTGAGAAACTGACCTACCAGGAGGCGCATGACGCTGGGGGTGACACGGCTGACGACGCGATCGCTAAAAAATAGCTCAACCGGCTCTGCCAGGGGGATGGGAGCGGCCTCCAGCTCGGTGAGCAAGGTGCCAAACCGCTGTTTCAGGTCAGGATAGGCGGCGGCACAGGCCGGGGCAGTCTGGCAGTCGGCAAAAAGCTGGAGAATGACCTCTTCATTGAGATTGGTGGTGTTTTCGTAGTTGTCGATTTGCAGGGGATAGGCCGAGTCCAGCACGACGCTACGGATGTTGTCGGGGCGATCGCGCATCATCGTCAAGGCCAGCCGCGTGCCGTAGGAAATGCCGTACAAATTGAAAGTATCGTACCCCAGGGCCTGCACCAGGTTGGCGGTGTCCTGGACACTGGCCACGCTGTTGTATTGGGACAGATCTACCCCCAGCTCTCGCTCCAGCCCCGTTGCACAGGCACTCATGGCAATCTGGGTTTGCAGCACGTCCAGCGGCGTCTCCGGGTCTTGCTCCTGGAGGTCGGCAAACAGGGCGGCAATTTCTTCATCCTCTTCCAACTGGGCAGTGAGCACCCGGAAGTAGGGCTTGCAGTCTAGCCGGGAAGAGTACTGTGCGCCCCGCTGATCAAAGATGATGATGTCGCGCGATCGCCGCAGGGTTTCAAACATGCGGATGCGGTCTTCCAGGGTGGCGATGCCGCTTACCCCCGGCCCTCCCACCAGATGAACGATGGGATCGGGAGCAGGGGAAAGGCTGCGGCTATGGAGAATAGCGTAGGTGATTTCCAGAGTGCGATCGCCAGGGGCGCTGTAGTTTTCTGGCACGGTGAGGATGCCACAGACCAGGGTTTCTCCCTCTTTTTCACCAACGGGTAGGGCCACCGGACAACGGCGGGGGGTGGTTTCCGAAATGCTAACCGTTTCTGGGCTCTCGATTGGGGTGGGAGCACAGCCATAGAAGGGGGCACCCAGGACGGAGGCCAGCAGGGCCGTTGCAACGTGCTTCAAGTTCCACATGGTGGGCAATTAATGGACAATTAATGGGAAAGTTACTCTCTCTGGGATTCCGGGTGGTTCTGTGAGCGCTGTGCACCTGCAAAACCATTATTTGTTAAGTGTCTGGACATAAATAAAGCAAATAGGGTAGGCCCTCGGCGGGGGGCTTACCTCACTATAGCTTCGTTTATTTGTGGCTACCTACTGATCTATTTAACCCAGGATCCCTGTTGATTGAATTTCGTCCGGAGCGAATCTGTCTCCACTTGAATTGAGTAAGTTACGCTCATTTTAAGCACATTCTTGAAAATTGAAATTCTCATCCTGGCGTTTCGAAATACAGGTTTGCTTGCCTAATCTAGGTTAAGGAAAGCAGCCACTTATCCTGAATTGATGAACAAAAGGTTAAGCAGATTATGAATAGGTAAAAGCCTGAAGATTTCTGCTGAACCCTGCTGTTACCAGCCCCTGAAAACCCCTGCCATGGGCCAGATATCCCGTGTGAACTAGCACGAGACTGCATCAATAAACCGAAGTTTTTAGTAAAAAAATTTAATCTCAATCGATCTTTGAAGATTTGAAATGTTCAGGATAGAATCGACTGGCAAGTCCAACCACTCCAAAATTTAGGTAAGCCATGAAACACGTAATCAGCTCAATTATTAAGCCCCTGAGTCTCGTTTTCTGTGTCCTGGCGATCGCCATCAGCACATTGGTGTTCGCTGGTGCCCCCGCCGTTGCCCATCCGGTAAAGTTCCTGCTGCAGTCCGTCGCGAGTATCGATGACTTCCCAGTGATGTTTAACGCTGTTTCAGAGGAAGAGGAACTGGAAAAAGGCATCACTGGCCGCACCCGTGATGAGTTCTTTGAAGGCATGGGCAACAAAGGTATTAGTGGCCGCACCCGTGAGGAATTCTTCGAAGGCATGGGCAACAAAGGCATCAGTGGCCGCACCCGCGAGGAATTCTTCGAAGGCATGGGCAACAAGGGCATCACCGACCGCACGGGGGAAGACTTCCTGGAAGAAGGGCTAGGTGATAAAGGCATCAGTGGCCGTACCCGCGAGGAGTTCTTTGAAGGCATGGGCAATCAATAATCTGGGCCGTACTGGCTAGACAAATTGCACACTGCCCATCTACCACCTACCACCTTCAAGGAGAAACCCCATGAGTGACTTTGCCAAACAGTATATCCAGGAGCACCTGACATCTGGCAGTGATGAACTTCATCGCCCCAATGCTACTTATCTGGACTTTGTGGAAGCGGCTCGGGCACTGAACCTGAAGTATGACGCTGAAGACAAGGAAGACCGCACCTTTATGACCATTTATTCAGAAGAGGGCGATCGCCTGAAGCTCGTATTTGGTTAGCTCGTCAAAAACAAAACGAATGAAAAAACGCAGCTGCTTTCAGCTGCGTTACACTTTTGCCGAATTGGATACTGGTTTCGGGTATCAACTTGAGGCGAGAAAGCGGGATGCGCCGCGCCCCACTTTCTCGCTGATCTTGTTCAACCGTTCAGCCTGCTAAGGTTTTACACAAAGGTAAAAGCGGCGGTGTTCAGATTCAGGCTGCTGGTGTTCTCGAAGACGGCAATCAGGTCGCCCTTGTAGGAGAGCAGCGTGTCAGCACCGGAACCCTGCTGGCTGTACTGGCTAATGGATCCGCCTAGCTGGACAATGTCTTCTGCCGCGTTGAAGTCGGTAATGCGGGCAAAGTCACTGTTTCCACCCGTCGCATAAAAGGGCAGGTTAGAAACCCCCAGAACGAAGGTATCTACCCCTTTGCCGCCAGTGAGGGTGTCCTGCTCACCTGCACCCAACTTCGTGGCATCTGTTCCCAGCAGGCGATCGTTTCCGGCACCGCCGTCCAGGATGTCGTTGCCGCCCACTCCGTCGGTTGTGGCCGGTAGCTTAAACACTTTGACATCATCAATGAAGCCACCAACGTTGTCGCTGACGCCTGCCGCTTGGAATTCAAGGGCCGTTTTATCATTGACACCACCTTCGACGGTGTAGGTATAAGTTTGCCAGGTGTTTTGAGAAGCACCTGCACCCGTAATCGTATCGATGATCTCGCCGTTCCACAGCACCTTAATAACGTTGCTATCAGCACTGACACCAGCCCGAGGGGTGTATGCAAAGGAGAGTTGATAGGCAGTGCCAGCTTCCGTATCAATTTCCTGCATCATGCCACTGTTACCACCGTTTGGCCCATAGCTATCGAGTTCAACCCACGATTGACCATCGGCAGCAGCACCAAATTGGTTGACACGCTTATCGACCTGTATTCCCTCTGGCGTGAGGTCAATCTCGACAATGCCACGGCGATGCTGATTACCACCAAGATCATTCCAGCGACCGTTGCTGAAATTCATTTCAACATAGTCTTCGTTGTTCCAGTTATTAGGTTCCCCAGGTGCCCAATCGGTAAAGGCAAGCGCTTCACCACTGACCCATTTGAAGCTCCCTTCCTGATCTTTGTCAGTCAAACCAATCCAGAAGTTTTCCCACTGACCAAAGGTATTGCGTAACCACTGCTGTTCGGCGGCGGTGTTGATGGTGACCAGATTGCCGCCCAGGCTCTTAGCAAAGGTCTGAGCCGACTCCCAAGTCATCTGGGAGGTGAGTAAGTAAGCTTTACCGTTGTATTGACGGGCGTTGGCTGGGGCGTTCACCGGGCCAAAGGTGGTTGTCCATCCAGGAATGGAGTTGAAGAAGTCATGATCGTTCAAGGCAACGGAATTATCTTCGAAGCTGCCGTTAACAACCAGATTCACCAGCCCAGTTTGGTTGTTTCCATCGCCAAACAGAACGTCATCACCAGCATTGCCGGAAATCACATCACTACCTTCACCCCCAACCAGCGTGTCATTGCCGCCTTCGGGTTCAGTCAGGGCTTCAAAGTCAATCTCAATGATGCCACGACGAACGCCAAACTGGCTGCTGGGCATATCGTTCCAGCGTCCACTGCTGAAGTTCATTTCAACATAGTCTTCAACACCCTGGTAGTTATTAGGTTCACCGGGTGCCCAGTTGAGGTAGGTAACTTCATCGCCATTGGCCCATTTGAAGACACCTTCTTGCTCGGCATCGGTCAGGCCAATCCAGAAGCGTTCCCACTGGCCAAAGGTATCCCGGAGCCACTGTTGCTCGGCAGCATCGTTGATGGCTACCAGGTTGCCGCCGTAGCTTTCGGCTTCGGCCTGGGCTGATGTCCAGGACTTTGCTCCATCGGTGAGCAGGTAAGCCTTGCCGTTGTAGATGATCGCACCGTCCGGCAGGTTAAGGGGTGGAACACCCTCAATCAGGCCAGAATCGGTAAGGAGATCTTCAAATACCACATTGGCGTCAGCGGGAGCTGCTATTGAGAGGTTGGCGATGTCTGCACCGCTCAACTGCTGGTCTAGAAGCCGCACGTTTTCCAGCTTACCGTTCAGATACCGCTCCAGACGGTCGGCCACTAAGTCGCCACTATTCCACTGGGAGGCTCCCAGAACGATGGGTTCACGGTTGCCACTGCCACCGGAGTTATTGCCCAGGCCACCTCTGTAGGAATTAGTGCTCACCCGTTTACCATCCAGCCACAGCTCCAGCCCACGGGAGCCAAAGGTGACGGCAGCGTTATACTTCTGGCCAGAATTGATCCCGGCTTGAACGAAGAAGGATTGACCAGTACTCTGTAAACGAGCAATCAGTCGGCCATTTTCCACATAAACGGTCAGGTGTCCACCCGTATCGAAATCTCTCGAGTCTTTAGAGAAGATACCCTGGCTCTGGAAAACATTATTGACCTGGAAGCCGAAGCTCAAGGTGCCATTGTTCAACAGCATATCGGAGGTGTGGTTAGCAATAATGGCATCGTTGCCATCAAAAGTAGTGCCAGAGCTGCCAGAGGGAGGCAAATAGGCTTTGCCATTGAGGATAACTGCGCCATTGGGTAGGTTGATCGGCTCAGCAGTGTCATCGCCATCACCGTCGATAACGTCGTTGCCAGCACCGCCGCTGGCAAAGTCGTCACCAGCTCCCCCTTTGAGGACATCATTACCATCCCCACTGCTTAAGAAGTCGTTCCCAGAACCGCCATCGACAGTGTTATCGCCAGAACCAGCCGAGATGTCGTCATCGCCATCACCGCCATCAATGACGTCGTTGCCGGTACCCGCCGTGATCAGGTCGTCGCCGCTTCCCCCAGAGAGGGTGTTGTTTCCTTCGCCACCGGTAATCTCGTCGTTGCCACTCAAGCCATTAATGACATCGTCGCCTTCCCGACCATTGATGAAGTTAGCTTCGTCTGTGCCGGTCAAAGTATCGTTATAAAGGGAGCCGACTAAATTTTCTACGTTGTAGATCTGATCGATGCCGCCCTCGCCGTCGTCCGTAGCGATATTTTGGCTCAGGTCAACGTTGACGCCTGCGGTGGCTGCAACATAGGACACCTCATCTGAGCCTTCGCCACCGTCGATGAGGTCATTCCCAGCTCCGCCCCGGAGATCGTCATCCCCTGCACCACCGTTGACGATGTCGTCCCCATCTTCACCGGAGAGAAAGTCACTGCCCGCTTCACCATAAAGCTCGTCGTTGCCCCGTCCACCGTAAGCGGAATCGTCGCCATCGCCAGCGTAGATAACATCATTCCCTGTGGGGCCGAGGATGGTTTCAGTTAACTGACGTACGCGCACGCGATCGAGCAAACCACCGGCACCATCGCTGTCGCCCGCAGCTCGGAACTCAAGTGTGGTCAGGTTGGAGGTGGCAACGACATCGAAGGTGTAACCCGTCCAATCAGGGTTGATGCCGCCTGGAGCAGCGATGGTGGCAATTAGTTGACCATCCCACCAAACTTCAATCCCGTTGCTGGATTCGGGGGTATTTGGGCCAGGGGCATATTGGAACTGAATTTGATAGGTTTCGCCAGCAACGGTTGCCAGTTCCTGGGAGATGACGCTGTTTTCGCCGCCATCCAGCTGGATACTGGCGGTGCCATCTTGGGCCAACAGCGCTTCTGAAACTTTGACACCAGTACCGGAAATCGTCCAGCCCGTGAGCGTATCGATAACGGCTTCCTCGCCAGGATTCACGGCATTGTCTTCAAAGCTGCCGTTAGCGATGAGGTCACTGCCGTAGCGATTGACATCAAAGTCGTCGCCATGGAGAACGTCATCCCCATCTTTGCCATAAAGGGTGTCATTACCAGCTCCACCTTTCATGTCATCATTGGTGGTGCCGTTGATGGGCTGGAGCTGAATGTTACTAAGGTAATCACTGATGCTGCCACTGCCATCGGCCAGACGAATTTCCAGGGCAGTGGTCGCACCGTAAGAGCTGCGCACCCCAATGACCAGAGGCTCAGAAGGGAGCCGTCCACTGGCAGAGGGGACAATCGTTGCAACCACCAGACCGTTCCACAAAACTTGGATGGGACTGGGGGCGATCGCCGTATTTTCGAACGAAAGCTGGAAACGAGTACGGGGTTCGGCGCTAATTTCTTGAGTAAACTGGCTGCTGTTGAAGGTTTCGCCCGCCAGCAGGTTGTCTCCCAGGCTGGGGGGGTTATCATTGCCCACACCGCCGTCCAGAACATCGTCACCGTTGCCGCCCTGGATCTGGTCGTTGCCAAAACCGCCGTCTACAAAATCATCGCCGTCTTCCCCCTGGAGAATGTCATTTCCCAGGCCCCCAAAGAGATTATCGTTACCTTCGCTGGCGCGGATGGTATCGTTGCCGTTGCCACCATCCAGCGAGTCATTACCCAGACCACCGGTCAGGCGATCGTCCCCATCACCACCGTTGATTTGGTCGTCGCCATCACCGCCACTGAGACGGTCAGCGCCTTCAAAACCTTCGATAATATCGTTTTCAATACCACCATTGATCCGATCATCACCGGGGGTGCCATTAAAAATTGCCATGTTGAATTGATCCTTATGATGTATGAACAACAGAGATGACTGTGAGGTCGCATTTTTACGTAGAGTTCAAAAGCAGCCGCAACCCACCCAAACTGTCTCCACAGGCAATGGCGGATTGGGGGCTAAAACTCCACACCAATCTGACCCGCACGCTTACATGCTGGCTTGATGGGACTGCGCTACTACCATCTACCTGAGTGCTAGCAAGGGTCAGATGATAACCACGGCTCTATCTCTCCTGAGCAGGTTTAACAAAAGTAACATTTGCTACCTTCCTCAGTATTTATTCTCGCAGCGATTTATGTCGTGTGTATAAAATTTGCATAAACACTTAGACGGATATACGTAGTTTATGTGATTTTTCTCATCTACGTCCTTTTAGTGGGGTGCCAGTTGTCGCGATCGCAAAAATATCCGCAGATGACGCAGATGACGCAGATGGAGAATCGATAGGCCCATTATTGATCTGCGAAATCTGCGGACAAGCATCATACCGCCCCGACCAACGGCAAAACCTTTTCTAGAGAGTGCCTGATTAGGTGGCGATCGCTCCGTCTACGAACTAAACATTCATGAAGCCTCCGTCAACTACTAAATCAGCCGCAGTCATGTAGGCAGATTCATCGCTGGCCAGAAACGTGGCAGCAGCGGCGATTTCCGCTGGTTGCCCCAAACGGCCCAAGGGGGCAGCATTTGTCACATGCTTTGCGAAGCCATCAATGGCTTCTTGAGGCAGGCCCATTTTTCCCTGAAAATCGGTCATCACCAAACCGGGGCTAAGGGAGTTAACGCGAATCTGGCGATCGCCCAATTCCGCTGCCAGGGTACGGGCAAAGGAGCGCACCGCAGCTTTAGTAGCAAAGTAAACGCTGCCCATCGCCATCCCTTTTTCGTGAACGGCGGAGGCATTGAGGATGACGCTGGCTCCGTCTTGCAGCAGCCCAGCCAGTTTCTGAACAGTGAAGAACACACCTTTGACATTGATGTCAAACTGGTTGTCATAAAAGTTTTCATCAATGGCGGCGAGGGGCGCAAAGCTGCCAATGCCCGCATTGGCAAATAGGATATCGAGTTTGCCAAAGGTTGCCTGCACCTGGGCCGCCAGATGGTCTAAATCGGATGGCGATCGCACGTCGGCCTTAACGGGAATGGCGTTCTCCCCCAAGGCGTTGACCGCCGCCTGCAGCCTTTCTTCATTTTGCCCGGTGATGATCACCCTGGCCCCCTGCTGAATGAACTGCTTTGCCGTTTCAAAGCCGATACCCGTGGTGCCACCCGTGATCACTGCTGTCTTGTTTGCTAAACGTGCCATTTGAAAGTACCTCCAGAGAGAAAGTTGAGATTGACTGATTGGTCTAAGTTAGGGCAAAAAAATTAGCGAGCCTGGAGAAGGGCCAGTGCCGCCGCTACAGTGCCCTTCAAAGTGGTGTCATCTTCCATCACGCGCCCCAGCAGGGCCATGCCCTGGGTGGTGCAGAGGAGGAGACGGGCGAGATCCCGTGGATTCGCCGTAAGACTGACTTCCCCCGCTGCCTGAGCTTGGGTGAGGGCGGTACAGAAAACGTCTTCCAACTGCTGCAGGTAGCCCCGCAGGATTTTGGCGATCGCCCCATCGTCGGTATTAAAGTCGGCGATATTGGTGCCCAACATGCAGCCGTAACTACCGGGTTGACCGTGCATAGTCTGCCATTCCAGCAGCAACTGCTCCAGATTGGCCAGGGGCGACCCCTGGGTGAGGAGGCGATCGCGAATGTGCCGATTCATTGTTTGGGCATAGTGCTCCAAAGCTTTGAGGAACAGAGCCTGCTTGTTACCAAAGGTGTCGTACAGGCTTTTTTTCCCGATTCCCATTCTGGCAAGCAGTTGGGAAAGGCTGGCGGCTTCGTAGCCGTGCTCCCAAAATACTTCCATTGCCTGAATGAGGGCCATTTCGGTGTCGAACTGCTTGGCGGGACCGCGAGTCATAAGGTACTTGCTGCTGAGGTTTGACCACAGGATTAAACTAACACAACTTAAACCGATCGGCCAATATTTTCGCGAAGACCATTGTCTTTAAATTCCACCCTGTGGAGACACAAATCATCACAATGTCTATTTCTCATCACATGAATGAGGAAAAGTGACGAAGAATACAATAGCAACTCAAATCTTTCGATTTACTTCATTCATAAGTAAATCGGCTGGGTTGTTGGCAGATTGGTGAAATACCGCCTCCAGAATTCTTATTTGCTTCAGGTAAGAGATATTTTTTTGCTTATTCTGAAGGATGGCTCTGGTTTGCCAGTTGAACCAACGGGATAAATTGCGGCTCTCAACTTGGGTGAGCTTATAACCTATCCGAAAACCCCGGTTAGGGGTTTTGGATTTCCAAAACTCTGACCAGTTTTCGGATAGGCATTTAGTTAATGGGTGGGTGAGGTGATGAAACGACGACGGTTTTTTCAATACGTGGGCTTTGGTGGTGCCGGGTTTGCGCTGGCTACACACCGGTACGCTTTTGCCTTTGATTCGCTGCCGTTTGCGGGGGATGAACGCTCTGGCTTAAAATCTTTTCAATTTGCAGTGACAACGGTAGATCAGTCCGGTCAGATCAAACAGCAGCAAACGCACACGGCAAGATTCTTCTCAGAGCCACTCCAGGCTGCTGCCCCTTTAGAAATGGTGGCGATCGCCCCTGGGCAGTTTTGGATGGGGGCATCACGGGCCGAAGCTGCAGCAAAAGGAGTGGAGCTTCCCCGCCATCGCGTCAATCTCCCCTCCTTTTTCGTGAGCAAATATTCCATTACCCAATCCCAATGGGCAGCGGTGGCAGCGCTTCCCAAGGTGATACGGGACTTGAATCCTGAACCCTCCCACTTTCAGGGGGGCGATCGCCCTGTGGAGAGCGTTTCCTGGCTGGAAGCTGTGGAGTTTTGCGATCGCCTCAGCCAGCACACAGGCCGCCGCTACCACCTGCCAAGCGAAGCCCAGTGGGAGTATGCCTGTCGGGCAGGTACCCAAACCCCTTTCCACACGGGGGAAACCATTACCCACGACCTTGCAAATTACGTGAGCAATTACCGTTACAGGGCCGAATCCCCTGGGAAATATCACCGAGCTACGATGCCGGTGGGCCGGTTTTCTCCCAATGCCTTTGGCCTTTACGATATGCATGGTAATGTGTGGGAGTGGTGTGCCGATAGCTGGCATCATACCTACCATAGGGCACCCGGCAATGGGCAACCCTGGGTAAGTGCTCAGTCGTCTCAACTACGCGCCATTCGCGGGGGTGGCTGGCTGGATGCTCCGGCCAATCTGCGATCTGCCAGCCGGTCGGGCTATCTGGAAACGGCTTTGAACCGAACGATTGGCTTTCGAGTTGTCACAACGTAGCCTGAACCCTGATCATCCGGCAAGCCTTTGAGTTAGGAAAGATCGGTGAGCAATGCCCACCCTATGATCTTGGTTCACAGTTCAACATTGAGTGAAACAGTAACGTATCTATGGCTTTGATTCAAAAAGTTCCCGTCACCGTGCTCACGGGATATTTGGGAGCGGGTAAAACCACTTTGCTCAATCGCATTTTGACAGAGGAGCACCATAAGCGCATTGCAGTCATTGTCAACGAGTTTGGAGAAGTGGGCATCGATCATCAACTGGTGATTGATGCTGACGAAGAAATCTTTGAAATGAATAATGGCTGTATTTGCTGTACGGTGCGGGGTGACCTGATTCGTATCATCGGTGACTTGATGACGCGGCGCGATCGCTTTGATCACCTGGTCATTGAAACAACTGGATTGGCCGATCCGGCTCCTGTGATTCAGTCCTTTTTTGTAGACGAGGTGATGCTGCGGCAAACCCAACTGGACGCGGTGGTAACGGTGGTGGATGCCAAGTATATTTGGGAGCATTGGGACAGCAGCGAAGCCCAGGAGCAGATTGCCTTTGCGGACGTAGTGCTCCTCAACAAGACGGATCTGGTGTCTCCGGCTGTGCTGGAGGATCTGGAGATGCGGGTGCGGAGCATCAATGCGATCGCCCAGATTCACCGGACGCAAAGCTGCAATATCCCTTTAGACAAACTCTTGGGGATACGGGCTTTTGACCTGAACCACGCCCTGAGCATCGACCCGCAATTTCTGGATGAAGATGCCCATGAGCATGATGAAACGGTTTACTCCGTAGCCATCACGGAACCGGGAACGGTTGACAGCGACAGGCTCAACCGCTGGCTTTACCAGCTCATCCAGGCCCGTGGATCTGATATCTTTCGCATGAAAGGCATTGTGAATGCCGACGATGCCGACCGGCGGTTTGTGTTTCAGGGGGTTCACATGACGCTGGATGGTCGGCCTGGGAAACCCTGGCGACCGGGTGAAGTCCGTCGCAACCAACTGGTTTTTATTGGTCGAAATTTGAATGAAGCGGAACTACGGGCTGGGTTTCAAACCTGTTTTGTGGAGACGTATGCCTATTCGTCGTGAACGAAGGGCAGCGGACTGGGAGGTAGACTTTGCAGTGAGGCTTGGGGTTGGTGGGCAGTGCCAACCCCGGAACTAATTCATGTCGAATAGGAGGCAAATCAGTGAAACTACAGCACAATTTGGGGGGGCTGGAAGGGCTGGATCCCATTGCTCCCGTAATATTAGACGTATTTGTCGAACCGTGGGAAAAGCGGATTTTCGGCATTCACACGGCAATGATGGCCTTGAGCAATCACCTGGATACGTCCTTACCGGAATACAACATTGGCGAAGTCCCTACCACCTTTAATAGTTTTTGGACGTGGGGGCATTTGCGCATGGGGGCGGAGGGAATGCATCCCTTTGAATATTTCCGGTTGCGGTATTACGAAAAGTGGCTCGGCGGCATTGCTGGATTTTTTGTTTCAGAAGGCTACATTACCCAAGAAGAGCTGGATACGCGCACGGCGGCTTTCTTAGAAGATAGTGAGCTGGCGGCAGCCCCCCTGCCCAGCGGTGGCGAACCGGCCATTGATGAACAGGTGCTGAAGTACTTGCGGGAAGGGGATTCGCCCATGCGCCCTGCGCCTGCCCCACCTTTGTTTAGCGTGGGCGATCGCGTGAAGGTCAAGAATGTGCCCCCCGGTGCTCACACCCGCTTACCTGGAAACCTGCGCGGTCGGGAGGCTGAGGTGGTGCTGGTGTATGAAAACGCCTTCACCTACTTCTTCCCAACTGAGGATGGGTTGGGGATGCCAATGCCGGTATATAGCCTGGCGTTCAAAGCAGAGGATCTATGGGATGCATCCCTGCTGGAGCCGAAGACGGTTTACTACAACGATATCTTTGAAGTCTACTTGGAAGCGGTTTAAGCGATGTCCACATTGGTCAGGCAGGGAGTGAGTTAAAGGGAGAACAGTATGCCAAGTAATTATCCAGGATTTAAGTATAGTGGCGATCGCGAAACCTTCAGTGCCGCCAAGGTGAAAGCCCTGGAGTCGCTGTTAATCGAAAAGGGCATCATCACGGGGAATACGGTCGATACCATTCTCGGCTACTTTGAAACGCAGATGGGGCCGTTTAACGGGGCTAAATTGGTGGCACGGGCCTGGGTTGACCCTGACTTTAAGGCCCGATTAATCGCAGATTGTAATGCAGCCTGCCAGGAGATGGACTTTCCGGAAGGCATGTCTGGGGCCGAGGGCGAGCACATGCGCATTGTGGAGAATACACCGGAGGTGCACAACATCATTGTGTGTACCCTCTGTTCGTGCTATCCCTGGCCGACCCTGGGGCTGCCACCTTACTGGTTCAAAGATCCCACCTTTCGGGCGAGGGTGATGCGAGAGCCTCGCGTCGTGCTGGCGGAGTTTGGCGTCGAGCTGGATGAATCGGTCGAAGTCCGCCTGTGGGATACCAGCGCCCAGATCCGCTGGTGGGTATTGCCCATGCGCCCCGCTGGCACCGAGGGTATGAGTGAAGCGGAGCTGGCCGCCCTGCTCACCCCGGAGGCGATGATGGGGGTGGCTTTGGTGGAGGTTTAATAGTTCTGTGTACCTTTGAAATCTCCTCAGTACCTTTCGGGAAAAGTTTGAGCAATGTTTACAAAATTTGAGCACTTTGCCGCAACGAGTTTAATGGGATCGACGGAGGAAGCCCCTCCCCGTCAGAATGGCCATCTGCGCTTTGATCGGGATTGGGAGAAGATGGCGTTTGGTATGGCGATCGCCCTTTCTAAGCAAGGCCACTACGAGTGGGAAGAGTTCCGGCAAACCCTGATCGCCACCATTGGCGAATGGGAGGCCAACCATGACCTGGACGATCCGGAGTGGGACTATTACCAGTGCTGGCTGGCGGCCCTGGAAAAGCTGGCCGTGGCGTCGGGCGTGATTGAAGCCGGGGAACTGGACGCCCAGCTTGCCCAACTGATCAACTGCAAAGAACGCTAACCTGTAGAGGAAAATGGCCATTTGCCCCTATCCCAAGCTTCAAGAGGTGTGGAACCTCCGCGTCGCAGGGGTTCTACAGTCAAACCTTAGCCCTTAGGGCTATAAACCATCATTCCACCCTGAAGTCATAGGAATCATCATACGAGTCATCATGGAAACAACCAGGCAACGCCTAATTTCGCTTAAACAGAACCACCCTTGGAAGAAGGGTATCCCAACTCGTCAAATCCTTCTTACGCTGGGGCTGGGGCTTTTCGCGCTACTGCCGCTGGCGCTACCGGCCTATGCTCACCACCCCACGGGGGGACGCTTACCAGCGAATGCCTTTGAAGGCTTTCTATCAGGCTTGGGGCACCCGGTGATTGGATTTGATCACCTATTGTTTGTCGTTGCCGCTGGCTTTGCGGGATCCCTGCTGGGGCGCGGCGTGGTCATTCCGATGGTGTTTGTGCTGGCCTCGCTTTTGGGAACGGGCATCCACCTCCTGGCCTTTAACCTTCCGGTTCCAGAGTTTATGATTTCAGCCTCTGTGCTGCTCTTTGGCATGATTCTGGCGCAGGGGAAGCAAACTCATTTGCTGGTGATTGCGGGACTGGGGGCGATCGCCGGAGTCTTTCATGGCTATGCCTATGGCGAGTCCATTGTGGGGGCGGAAATGTCGCCGCTGGTTGCCTATTTGCTGGGGTTCACCACGATTCAATTAGCGATTAGCCTGGTGGCCTGGCGAGTAGGAAGGTTTTGGTTAAAGCGTAGCATCACCCAGGGCTTACTCAACTTGCGGATGGTTGGATGTGTCATTGGTGGCGCAGGGGCTGCCCTTTTAAGCGGTGTGGTTTTGCCTTAGGCACCTGACCGTGGCCTTGCAGCATTAGTAGATTATTACCCCAAACCCCTTTCCCAGACCGGGAGAGGGGCTTTGAAACGCCAAACGACCTACTCGTGGGTCATTTGCTTTGCTCCGAACCATTGCGCCCTCACCCCAAACCCCTCTCTACTAGCGCCCCATTTTCAGGTGCCATCCCCGTGGCTGGGTGAAGGTGCGGATGCCGTCGAGGGAAAGGGTGGCCCCCAGGCCAGAGTGGCCCCGGCCCGACCAGGGAAGGCGTGGACTGACGCGATCGCAGCAATTCCAGTAGGCTGTGCCGCTATTCACCTGGCTCAAGATCTCCGTGGCACGGTGGCGATCGGAGCTGTAGACGGCGGCTGTCAAGCCATAGGCCGTATCTGTCATCAGGGCTACGGCTTCAGCATCGCTGGCGACTTTCTGGATACCAATGACTGGGCCAAAGGTTTCATCCCGCATCACGGCCATCTCGTGGGTGACGTCGGTGAGGACAGTGGGGGCAAAGTACCAGCCCGTACCTCTGACGGGATGGCCCCCCAGGTGCAGGGTCGCACCTTTGGCGACGGCATCTTTCACCTGGCGCTCCAGCTCCGGGAGGTGAACCTTGCGGCTGATGGGGCCAATGTAGGTATCGGGGTGGGTGGGGTCGCCCACTACAAAGCCGTTGACAGTGGTGAGAAAGGCATCCAGGAATTCGTCGTAAACGCTGGCGTGGACGTAGAGGCGCTCCACCGCACAGCAGCTCTGGCCGGTGTTGTAGAATGCGCCATCGGCCAGGGCTGCCGCCACAGCCCCAACATCCGCGACATCCTCACAGACGTAGGCGGGATCTTTGCCGCCCAATTCCAACTGGACTTTGGCGAGCTGGGCAGCGGCGGCGACGGCAACCCTCTTTCCGGTGGCATAGGAGCCGGTAAAAAACACGCCATTCAAGGGCTGTTGCAGCAGGGCGGCTCCGACAGAACCGCCGCCGATGATGGGAACAAAAATGTCTTCGGGAACGCCTGCGGTGTGCAGGAGATGGGCGATCGCCAGTCCTGTTAATGTCGCAAATTCCGAGGGCTTATACAGCACCGCATTGCCGGTTAGCAGGGCGGGGATAAACACATTGGTTCCCACGAAATAGGGATAGTTCCAGGCGGAGATATTGGCAACGACTCCGAGCGGATCGGAGGTAATGATTTCCTCCAGGGCATTGCTGCCAGGAACGGTCAGCGGTTCCTGATGAACAACCATGGGAGCCAGCACCGAGGCAACCTGCTCGGTAAAAAAGGCAATGCGCTCTGAAGTTGCGCGAATTTCAGCATGGGCCTGGGTGATGGGCTTTCCCATTTCAGCGGTGAGGGTCGCCGCCAGCTCCCCTTGCTGCTGAATGAGCAGGGTTTGAAACTGCTGAATGATGGTGATCCGTTCGGCAAGGGGGCGGGCAGCCCAGGCGGGCTGAGATTTTCGCGCCGTTGCTGCCTTGTGCTGGATGGCGGCGACGGTGTCCACCGCGATCTCGTCAAGCAGCGCTTCGGTGGCGGGGTTGATGATGGCAAGCAAGTCGCTCATGGGGCAAAGGTGCTTTGGGGTGTCAACTTGAGGCGGGAAAGTGGGGCACGGCACGCCCCACTTTCCCACTAATCTTGTCCCGCTTTAAGCGGGATCCCGGTGCTTTGAAAGGCATTTTGGTAAATGGCATGAAAGTCGGCTGGGGAGACGGGCCGAGGATTCAGGGTATGGCAGCCGTCCAGCAGCGCAACCTCCACCAGTTGACCAGTCAGTGCAGCGGAAATGCCTAATGCGTCCAGGGTATCGGGAATGCCAATGCTCTGGCGCAGCGCAAAGATCCACTGGAGAAAGTCCTCGCCGCTGGTTGCCCCAGGCTGAACGGTTCGGGCCATGCGCAAAAACTTTTCTGGCTCCGCAGACAGATTGAACGCCATGGCAGCGGGCAGCATCAGGGCATTGGCGAGGCCGTGGTGCAGGTCGCAGACGGTGGAAAGGGCATGGGCACAGGAGTGAGTGACCCCCAGCCCCTTTTGAAAGGCGATCGCCCCCATCATCGACGCATTCAACATGCCGCCCCGCGCCGCCAAATGGACGGTTGCCTCAGCTTCATCCAGGCTTTCACCGGCTCCCAGGCGGCGGGCAAACTGCACACAGGGTTCAAGGTTTTCGGCCACCAGCCGCAGTCCCTCCAGGGCAATGCCATCACAGAGGGGATGGTAGCCTTTGGCCAGAAAGGCTTCAACCAAATGGGTCAGGGCGTCCATGCCGGTGGCGGCGGTGATCTTCGCAGGCAGCCCCAGCAGCAGTTCGGGATCGGCCAGCACCACGCGGGGCAAAAGCTGGGGGTCAAAGATAATTTTTTTGGCATGGGTGACATCGTCGGAAATGACGGCACTGCGCCCCACCTCACTGCCCGTGCCAGCCGTGGTAGGGATGCCCACAATCGGCGGCACTGGCTGATCCACGGGGCGAGCATCCGGGTGTCCATCTTCATAGTCAAACAGGTGACCGGGGTGATACACCATTAGGGCGATCGCCTTGGCCACATCCATGGGTGCTCCCCCGCCCACCGCCACAATGCCGTCAGCCCCTTGCTCACGAAAGGCCAGCAACCCGGCTTCTACTTGAGAGGCCACCGGATTGCCCCACACGCCGGTGAAGGGGGAGGGAGCGATCGCCCCCAGGCAGTCTAAAATCTCTGCAAACCAGGGGAACCGGGCAATGTCGCGATCGCTCACCACCAGCGGACGCTTCATCCCCAGCCCAGCCACGACCTCCGGCAGCAACCCCCGTGCCCCGGCCCCAAAATGAATGGTTGTGGGAAAGCAATAGGTGTGAATCGCCCTAGCAGTTGACATAGTGCTTCAGTTCCCAGGGAGTAATCTGCCCGCTGTACTGCCGCCACTCGTCGTGTTTGAACTCGAAGAAAGTCTTGGCCGCCGCTTCTCCTAAGGTCTCCATCAGCAGCTCATCCTGCTCGAGGCAGTCCAGGGCCTCCAGTAAGGTTGCGGGCAGCACCTCCAGATCGGGAAACTCAGCCCCGCGTACAAACAGGTTGTCATCAATGCGTTGCCCTGGCGACATTTGCCGTTCGATGCCGTCCAGCCCGGCACTCAGCAGCCCCGCCAGAACCAAGTAGAGGTTGGCCGAACCGTCCACCAGCCGACACTCAAACCGTCCGGTGTCAGGAATGCGCAGCATGTGGGTGCGGTTGTTGCCACCGTAGGAGATGTAGCGCGGACTCCAGGTGCTGCCAGAGGTGGTCATGGTCGCCCCCAACCGTCGGTAGGAGTTGACCGTGGGGCTGCAAAGGGCCGCCAGCCCCTTGGCGTGGGCCAGCACCCCGGCCAGAAATTGATAGCCCACCGCAGACAGGCCGCCAGCATCGGCTCCCTCGGCAAAGGCGTTGGTCGTTCCCCGCCACAAACTGTTGTGGATGTGGGCACCGTTGCCCGTGAGGTGGCTGAAGGGCTTGGGCATAAACGTCGCCGTGAGTCCTCGCTGCTCGGCCAGGGTTTTGACCATGTATTTGAAGAACACATGGTGATCCGCCGTGGTGCGGGCGTCGTTGAACGTCCAGTTAATCTCAAACTGGCCGTTGGCGTCTTCGTGGTCGCACTGGTAAGGCTCCCAACCCAGTTTCTCCATGTAGGTCACCAGGGTTGAGATGAAGTCGTACTGCCGCATCAGGTTGAGCTGGTCGTAGCAGGGGCGATCGGCGGTGTCGAGGCTGTCGGCCAGGGCGTACCCCGTTTCGGTGGCTTTGAGCAGGAAAAATTCGGCTTCAACCCCGGCTTTGTAGCAATATCCGAGGCGATCGCACTTCTCCAATACCCGATTCAGAATCATGCGGGGGGCGGCATCAAAGGGTTTGCCGTCAAAGTAAACATCGCTCGCCACCCAGGCCACCTCTGGCTGCCACGGCAACACGGTTAAGGAGTCGGGATCGGGAATGACCGCAATCTCAGCCGCATCTGGGCCTAATCCCAGGTTTGAGGCAAAGGATGCAAAGAAGGCACCGTCCTTTTCAACCGAGGCAATCTTGGCGGCGGGCACCAGCTTGGCTCGTGTCCCGCCCAGAAGATCGGTATAAGAGACGAGAAAAAATTTTAGACCCAACTCCTGCGCTTTTTCCGCCAGGGTAATCTGCTGAGGCAACACTTCAATCATGCCGAATATCCCAGTTCTAAAATCTCCTCCAAGTGCCTATATTCATCGGTGAAACCACAACGGTTTGTATCTGAAGATACAAAGAACAAAACTGGCTGGCTCGCTTTCCCTGACCTGAAAACTTTCGCCTTCACCATGGCGATCGCACTGGCAGCACGGGGGTAGCGCTTCAGCAGTTGCGACAGCACCTCACTGTAGATCGGCAATGATATCCGGCAGCCATTCGGCTTTGTCTTCACGGACTTTGTCGTTCTCGCTTTCAAAGACCCATTCCAGATAAAGCAAACTTGCCATGACTGCGGCTGTGCGGATGTCTTTTTCGTTGGGCACGTATCCCCGTACCTGGCGGTAGCCTTCGCGGAAGTTCTGAATCAGCGAATCTGCTTCTGGATAGTCTCGAAACTCCGCCTCCGTTACCGCCAGGTCGGTCAGGTAATAGCCCAGGCCACAGTCCCCAAAGTCAATGATCGCCAGTGTGTCCCCTTTTTGAAGAACATTGCCAAAATGAATGTCGGTGTGGCTCATGCCGAAATGGGCCGGGGACTCTCCCAGGTATTTGAGAAGGTCTTGAGCTTTTTTAACCGCAGGGAGGAGGCTTTGATAGTCTTCGGATAGCCGCTGTGAAGCTCTGGTTTGCCACCAGGACTGATCGCCAAAGAAGTAGTCATAGTCGAACCGCGACTCGACGGGATGCCTGGGCCGATAGTGCTCGGCATGGTGGTGAAGGGTTGCCATCATTTCGCCGATGCGACGGGCGATCGCCCCTGACATCTGCTCGCTAACGGGTTCTCCCGCCAACCATTCAAAGAGCACACACATCCTGCCGTTTACGTGACTGACCCAGTTCCCATCCTGGTTGGGGACTGGCTTTGGCACCAGAAGGTCTGTTTCGGCCCGAATGGCGGCCAGCCACTCCACCTCTGTGAGTAACTGTTCCTGGTCAGAGTCGTCGGAGCAAATCCTCAAAGCGTATGTTTGATCGGCTTCTACTTGGTAGACCAAATTCTCATAGTCGCGGAGGAGCTGAGCTTTTGCGTCTGTCAAGCCATAAAGCAGCAGCGCTGCCTTGACTGTATCTGGCATTGATTCTGCATCTGGCATTGATTCTGCATCTGGCATTGGTGCTACCGTCTGAGGAACTACTACGACTCCATCATAAATGCCAGCAAAAGTCGTGTAGTTCGATGAACGGATACCGAACTGTTTTCTTGCTTTGCGACGGTGTTGAACGGTTGGTAGGAGCAAATGGCCATTGCCCCTACGTCGTCCGATAGGATCATTCTCAAAAAGCTCCTAAGCCATCGTTTCGGAGGGTTGCGATCGCTTTTTGTATTCACTCTTGCGGGTGCCGCCTGCCATTTCGTATTCGTCGCTGTCTTTGCCGTACTTGGCGGCCACCCCGATCAGCATCCGCTCGGACAGGAGGCGGAGCTGCTTTTCCGTTTCTTCGACGGCGTTGGCGGCCCGGTCGGTGTAGGATAGCGACTCGTTGTAGAGGGCAATCTGCTCCCGGAGCTGCTGGATGAGCTGGTTGTACGCGGCCAGGGTCAGCTCATGGCCCAGGTCGAGTTCGGTACCGAGCGATCGCAGTGCGGCGGCGCGACGCTCAGCCCGTGATAAAACCCTTGAACCCCGTTTTGGTCGTCCCATGATGATTTCTCCTTAACTGCTGGATGCCTTTACAGTGTCACAGCCGACCGGCCTGGGCACTCGTGAGCAATACGGAAGTTCTGTCGCAATTTGATGAAGCATGACACAAAATTAAGAGATTATGCGGTGCTGGGTGCTCAGGCGAAACCTTGTTGGAGTTTTTGGCATTCAAAATGCCCACAGGAGTTTGCGGATAAGAGTTTGTTTGGGAAGGGGTTGGCTGTGGTTTTAATTACCTGATGATCCCTTCTAGCCTCCCTTTTGAAGGGGGGAACTGGAGGTAGAGTCCCTTTTGCAAGGGGGAACCGGGGGCAGAGCCTTCTTTGTAAAGGGGGAACTGGAGCTAAAGTCTTTCTTAGAGCGTGTTTGAAAAGTGCCTGGGGGTAATTTTGAGCACTTAGTGATCCCCCCTAGCCCCTTTTTTAAGGGGGGGATCGGAGGTAAAGTCTTTTTTTTAGGAGAAACCGGGGTCAAAGTCCCCCTTTTGAAGGGGGATTTAGGGGGATTCAGTGAGCTTTGCTCTTCAAGGCCAAACTTCTCAGACATCCTCCAGGTTTCAGAGCAGTGGCCGCAGCTTCTGCCGCTTGCTGAAAACTAGATAACGGCAAGGCGTTACCTGGTTCTCAACCTGCGTTATCAACTAACGCTGATTGGTTTGTTGATAACGCGGAGGCGTTACTAACTTACGGACTGGCGTTTCTTAGTAACGCTTATGTTGATCTTTGTGCAGCATAGGAATTTCTTATGGATGGAGTGGGTGAAGTGAGTTACGTCTGGTAAGCGTGGCGGATGATAAGGCTCGTTTTCCTCCAACCGTTGTTCCATGCGTATTTGGTGAGCTGGTTCCGTGATTCAGATAGCACAAGGCCGGACAGAAGACGCGCAGATTAGGTGATGAAACGAGGTCAGTCGTGTTTGTGGTCGGGCGATCGCCCCTCTCCCCACTGACAACCCTCCCCTACACCCCAGATGCAAACCCTGATGGGAATAACTTCCCAAAACCCAATCCTTTCAAAGGGTCAGGTGACCTGACCCCTACAGTGTCCGAAATCCTGTAGGGGCGAGGTTTCCTCGTCCAATGCAGGATCTTTTGTCAGTCAATCAGGGGCGAAGCATTCAGAACCAACCT
The DNA here is from genome assembly GCA_035285585.1 of Synechococcales cyanobacterium. Lineage (GTDB taxonomy): Bacteria > Cyanobacteriota > Cyanobacteriia > CAKZMO01 > CAKZMO01 > JAYKGU01. Next base: position 3,915 of record JAYKGU010000161.1, on the reverse strand, counting down.
TTTGCCACAGACAAAAACGAACCTGCCGAATGCTTCGCCCCTCCGGGATGCTCGCGATAGGACAACACAGAGCGCCATCCCGATTCTTTGGCTATCCTGGGAAAGAATAATTCCAGGCCAGCCCAAAACCGTCCATGTCCAGCAAACCCCGCAGTTTTCTCGCTAGCCCAGAGGGGCTAAAGCGACTACAGGCTGCCAAAGCAGCCCATAATTTGAGCTTTGCCGCCATTGCCACCCAAGCCGGGGTGAGTGCTGATACAGTGAGTCGATTATTTCACCCAGAGCGGGGCAAGCGGGTAGGGCAGGCGAGTGTTGCGGCTGTTGCTCAGGTGCTAGAGCTGGAGCCAGCAGAGATTGTGCCTCCTGGTAATTGGGCTGGTGAAGCTACAGAAGCTGCTGGTTTTGCAGAAGCAAAAAAACGCATTCAGCAGGCAATCTTAAATGGCGATACTGAGTTAGATTTGAGCGGCTTAGATCTCACAGCAGTGCCGAAAGAATTGGGGCAGCTCGCCGGTCTGACACAGCTTTACCTCCACCAAAATCAACTGACGGCGGTGCCCAAAGAATTGGGGCAGCTCGCCAATCTGACACAGCTTTACCTGCATGGAAATGAGAAATTGGGACTCTCTGCCGAGGTTTTGGGACCAACCTGGGAACAAGTCAGAACCGACGACGCAACACCAGCTAATCCCCAAGACATCCTCAACTACTACTTCCGTCTACTGGCCGATCGCACACCTCTTAACGAAGCAAAGCTAATCCTGGTTGGCTTCGGCAATGTCGGCAAAACCTCCCTGGTCAACCGCCTGATCGACAACACCTTCGACTCCAACTCCCCAAAAACCGAAGGCATCCAGATTACCCAATGGCCCCTGCATCTGCATAACGGTGAAGAGATTACCCTCCACGTCTGGGACTTTGGCGGCCAGGAAATCATGCACTCCACCCATCAGTTCTTCCTCACCGAGCGCAGCCTCTACCTGCTGGTGCTCAACGGTCGCCAGGGCCACGAAGACGAAGACGCCGACTACTGGCTAGAACTGATCCAAAGCTTTGGCGGCAATTCTCCCGTAATTGTGGTGCTCAACAAGTTCAGTGAACATCCGTTTGAAGTAAACCGCAGAGCACTCCAGCAGAAGTTTCCTGGCATCATCAAAGACTTCATCTGCACCGACTGCGAAGCCAAAATTGGCATCGAACAACTACAGGCCGCCATCAAACGCGAAACCGATCAACTGGAATATCTCCGCACCCCCTTCCCCGCCAGCTGGCTCACCATCAAGGATCGGCTATCGGGCATGAAAGACAACTACATCTCCTTTGAGCAATATCGCGATATCTGCCAGCAAGACGGCGAAACCGACTTCAGCGCCCAAGAGTCCCTGGCGGTCTGTCTTCACAGCCTGGGCATTGCCCTCAACTACAAAGACGACCCCCGCCTGCGCGATACCCACGTCCTCAATCCCCACTGGGTCACCAACGGCATTTACACCCTGCTGAATGCCTCCGAACTCGCCGACACCAAAGGCGAACTGGAGGCAAACTGTTTAGACCGCACTCTAGATTTGCAGGACTATCCCCCAGAGCGCCACGGGTTTCTGCTGGAGCTGATGCGCAAATTTGAGCTATGCTTCCGGTTCGAAGAAGACGAGCACCGCTACCTGATTCCCGATTTGCTGGACAAGCAGCAGCCTACCGAGGCGGGCGAGTTTAACCTGGCCGAATGCCTCAACTTCCGCTACCAATACCCCATCCTGCCAGAGGGCTTGCTGCCCCGCTTCATCGTCCGCACCCACGTGCTGAGCGACCATCAACTGCGCTGGCGTACAGGCGTAATTCTCCACTTCGAAGGCAACCGAGCATTGGTGAAAGCCGATCGCGCCGATCGCTGCGTCTCTATTAGCGTCGATGGTCCCATTGCCAGCCGCCGCCGCCTGCTGGCTATCATCCGCTATGACTTCGATCGCATCCACAACAGCTTCAAATTCAAACCTGAAGAACTGGTGCCCGTGCCCTCCCATCCCGATGTGGTTTTGCCCTATCAAGATTTGCTCGTGATGGAACAAGCCGGACTGGTCGAACTGCCCCACGTCATCAGCGGCAAAGTCGTTAAACTAAACGTCCCAGACCTGCTCAACGGCGTAGACATTGAAGGCAGCCGCAAGCCCAAAGCCAAAATAGAGCACCAACGCGATGCCCTGCGCCTGTTTTACAGCTACTCCCACAAAGACGACACGCTGCGCGAACAGCTCGAAACCCACCTGAAGCTGCTCCAGCGACAGGGACTGATCCAAACCTGGCACGACCGCCGCATTCTCCCCGGTGATGAGTGGGTCAAGGAAATCGACGACAACCTCAACCGGGCCGATATCATTTTGCTGCTAATTAGCCCCGACTTCATCGCCTCTGACTACTGCTACGAGATTGAAATGGAACGAGCAATGGAGCGTCACGATAACCGAGAAGCCCGCGTGATTCCCATTATTCTGCGTCCCGTCGATCGGCAAAATACTCCTTTCAGTAAACTGAGCTGGCTACCTCAAAACGGCAATCCAGTGACAACGTGGAGCGATCGCGATGCCGCCTGGCTCAACGTAGAAACAGGAATCAAGCAAGTGGTAGAGTCCCTAAAAGGGCGATCGCCCTAATTGAGGTTCCGCCTATACTCTGAGGTAGTGACCTTAGCAACTCGGCAGGAAAGGAGGAACTATGAATCAGGAGAATGATCCCGAACTCAACGATGAGATGCGCCCTGAATATGACTTTTCTGGCGGAGTTCGAGGAAAGTACCATGAGGCATTCATGCAATCCAGCAATGTCGTCATCCTTGATCCGGATGTGGCAGAAGTGTTCCGAGACTCAGCCTCCGTCAATGAGGCTCTGAGACTACTGGCGAAAATTGCCAAATCAATGCCAGCCCCGGATAGCTAACGCTTGGGAAGAAGGAAGAGGGAAGAGGGAAGAAGGAAGAAGGAGGAGGGAAGAGGGAAGAAGGAAGAAGGAGGAGGGAGGAGGGAGAGGGAGGAGGGAGGAGGGGCGATCGCCCCAATTGAGATTCCGCCTATAATTCAAGGTAGTGACTTGGGGCCAGAAGCATGTCGAAACTGCTCGAACGAATTACCGTCAATCCCAAACAGTGCGGCGGACGTCCCTGCATTCGTGGCATGAGAATCCGGGTATCAGATGTCTTGGATTTGTTTGCAGCAGGGCTCAGCGCCGAACAAATTCTAGAGGAGTTACCCGATTTAGAGATGGACGATTTAAGGGCATCGTTGACCTATGCCTCCCGTAAGCTGAATCATCCTATTTTAGTTGCATGACAACTATTTGGATTGATGCTCACTTATCGCCTGCGATCGCAACTTGGAAAGCATTGGGCGATCGCCCTGATTGAGATTCCGCCTATAATTTGAGGTAGTGATCCTGGGCCAGAAGCATGACGACCGTTGCAATCCTGCCAATTTCAGACGCTAGCGGCGAGACATCTTATCGGGCGATCGCAGAACGAGCGAATTATCGAATATTGAAGGGTTCGGGAACCGGATAAAACCCCTGGCTTCAGACATGGGGATACAGACGGTTCCCGCGCCAGATGAAATCTGGCAGTCTTATGCTGAATGTGATAGTGTAAGAATATGATAGTACATGAGTTCAAAATCAAAGCAAAACCTAGTCAATACAAAGCGATTGATGAGGCAATACTGACAGCTCAGTTCATCCGCAACAAGTGCTTGCGCTACTGGATGGATAACAAAGGGGTGTCAAAGTATGACCTCAACAAGTACTGTGCTGTGTTGGCGAAAGAGTTCAGCTTTGCCGACGAACTCAACTCGATGGCACGTCAAGCTAGTGCGGAACGTGCATGGAGTGCTATCAGTCGCTTTTACGATAACTGTAAATCCGGAAAACCAGGAA
>JAYKGU010000160.1:0-37022 GCA_035285585.1 Synechococcales cyanobacterium | reverse complement strand
ACCAAGAAATCAATATGAGTCAATTAGACGGCTCAATTAAACTCCTTTTTTTTACATCTTCACTGGGCGGCGGTGGCGCAGAAATGCATCTCCTTCGCATCCTCAATCATTTAGATCGAAACAGGTTTCAGCTCTCGTTGGCGCTGGCGCAAGCGGGGGGAGCCTATGAATCCAGGCTGGCAAAGGACGTTGCTCTTCATCATCTCAATACGGGGGCGATCGCCTCAAGTACGCTCCGCATGATGCGTGCCATTGTCCCACTGCGGCGGTTGATTCAACGTGAACAGCCCGATGTTGTTTGTTCGGTACTGGATCACGCCAATTTAGCCGCACTCATCGCAACCCAGGGACTTGCTGCCCGTCCCACCGTGGTGCTGAACGTAGAGAACACGTTGTCGGCCCAGTATCGTTATCAGCGCTCTATGCATCCCACCAACTGGCTGTTGAGATCGCTCATTCCCATCTTATATCCCAAAGCCGATCACATCATTGCAGCGTCTCAAGGCGTGGCCCATGATCTCAAATACTTGGTGCCATCAGTGAGCGATCGCATCAGCGTCATTTACCGGGCCTGTGTTGATCAGCAGGTACAGCAAAGTGCAGCCCAGCCTCTACCGCATGGCCTGCCAGTTTCGCGCCCACTCATCGTTGCCTGTGGGCGATTAACAGAGCAGAAGGGATTCCTATCGCTCCTGGACACATTTGCGATCGTACGGCAGTCTATTCCGGCGTCGTTATGGATCATTGGCGAAGGTCCACAGCGGGCACAGCTTGAGGCCAGGATACAAAATTTGAAATTAACAGACTGTGTTTCACTACTGGGGTTTCAAGCCAATCCCTATGCCTTGATGCAGGCCGCCGATCTATTTGTTTTATCGTCTCGCTACGAAGGATTTGGCATCGTCATCGTAGAAGCAATGGCTTGCGGAACGCCCGTGATTGCAGTCGATTGTCCTTCTGGGCCTAGCGAAATTATCAGCCATGGCGTCAACGGTCTGCTGGTGCCGCCCGACGATCGGCAGGCTTTAGCTTCAAGTATTGTCAACCTGCTCAACAATTCAGCCCAACAAGCCCAGTTGGCGATCGCCGGACGACAGCGGGCACAGAACTTTCACAGCCAAACCATTGCCGCTACCTATGGTCAGTTGTTTCGAGCGATGGTACCGGTGGCTGAGCGATCGCCGGTCTCCCTGCAACCCTCCTAACGCCGAACCCATATTCCCCTGGTGACGATCATGCGTCAGCAAATCCCAATCCTACTCTTCAGTCCCTACACCCAACACCTGACGGGTGGTCCCCGCGTCTTTCTCAACCTGGTGGAACGGCTGGATCAAAGTATCTTCAAGCCCATCTGTGTCTTTCACAAAGAAAGTGAGGTCTCCCAGCGCTGTGGCGATCGCGGTTTCGAAACGGTGGTTGTGCCGTTTCCAGCGATTTTAGATATTTATAACGAGGGGATCTTTGCCTATTCCGGGCGAGACAAACTCCGCAGCCTGAAAGCACTGCTTGACTATAACACTGAGATCAAACAGGTGGGGTTGCGGTATGGCGTTCGCGCCATCTGGGGGCGCAACGTGAAATCCGTTCTGCTCATTGGCTTGGCCGCTCACCAACTCCAGGCCGCCTTGATTTGGGACATTGGCATGGAGAAAGAATCGCGGGGGCTTGTCCGGCTCTTTCACTGGCTGGGGTTTGCCCTCGCCTCTGCCGTTGTCACAGAAGCCCCCTCCCAGGCGGCGACGATCTTTGATCCAGTGCTGCTGCGACTCTTTCAACGCAAGCTAGTCACGATCGCCCCTGGAATCGACCTGGATCGGGTGGCCCAATTGGTTCAGCCTCAACCGACTGACATCGGACAACCCACCTTTACGATTTTGTCCGTCGGCACGATCAGCCCCCGCAAAAACCAGCTCATGCTGCTAATGGCGCTGCAAGGATTGATGCCTGCTTTTCCCCAAATTCGTCTCAAGTTCGTTGGCCCCATTGCGGACGAGGACTATGGCAAAACCTGCCAGCGCTTTGCTCAGGTCATTGGTCAGGGCGATCGCGTCCAGTTTCTCGGCTGGCGGGACGATATTCCTGAACTGATGCGCAATAGTGATTTATTTGTTCTCTGTTCCACCAATGAAGGAATCCCCTACGCCATTCACGAAGCCATGCACGCCGGATTACCCATCATCGCCACGGCTGTCGGTGGGGTTCCGGATGCCCTTGAGCACGGCAAAACGGGATTTTTAGTCGCCAAAAACGACATTTTAGACTTGCAGCGGTGGATTGAATACTGTTTGCTCCACCCAGACCAGCGGCGATCGCTAGGAGCCAATGCCCGTCAAGCGGCGCGAGCAAAGTTTTCCATCACTGAATGGTCGGCTCAATATAATCAACTATTTGCTCGACTGTGTCAGATTCAACCTTCTTTCGATGTGCTCAGCCACTACCCATGATGAACTCACTGCCCTTACAATTCGTTAACGTCGGTCCCCAGCGCACCGGAACCTCCTGGCTGCACGTCAGGTTGCAGGAGCATCCCTCAATCTGTTTGCCGCACCAGGTCAAAGAAACCATGTTTTTTGACCGGGACTATGACAAAGGAATTGCCTGGTATGCTGACTACTTCTCCCATCGACGTCCGCATCAAATCTGTGGTGAAATTGCCCCCACCTACTTTGATGTCACGGAAGTTCCCGCTCGGATTCGTGCCGTCAATCCCCAGTGCAAAATCATCATTCAGCTGAGACACCCCGTCCAGCGAGCACTTTCTCTCTACCATCACCATCTCAGCAAAGGTCGTGTGAGCGGCTCCTTTAGCGAGGCAATTCTGCAAATGCCCCGCATTGTGGAAGCCGGACAGTACTGTCGCCATATTTGCCGCTGGCTGGATACCTTTGGGGCTGACCAGGTCATGTTCATCCTGCTGGACGACATTGAGTCTTCCCCCCAGCAGCTTCTGGAGCGCCTCTACCATTTTTTGCACCTCCAACCCGTCGAGATGTCCAACACGGGTTTTGAGAAAGTTGGAGCCGCCACCTTACCCCGATATCCCTGGCTGGCCAAATGGGCGGCCCAGTCCGCCACCTGGCTGCGGAGTCAGCGCCTGCACACCGTCGCAGAGTTGGGCAAAGCCATCGGACTGAAGCGCATCTATACCGGCAATAGCCATGAACTTCCCTTGCTGAGCGATCGCGAGCAGTCACATCTGCTGGAGCAGTACTCGAAGGATATCGACTTTGTTGAAACACTGCTGGGCCGTGACTTATCAGCCTGGCGCAAACCCTCGTAAATTTCCACCCGAGCAAACACCATGAAAGTTTTACATATTTGTGCCCTTGGTTTAACCGCCAAGCATTTGCTCAAGCCGCAAATCAAGTCCTTTCTGGCTCAGGGAGCCAAGGTGGCGGTGGCCTGCTCTCCAGGCAGAGAAACAAATGAGCTGCAGCAGCAAGGTTACACCATTCATCCGATTCCCATTGAGCGCCGCATCCTGTCATGGACAAATCTACTAAGTACCGTGCGCTTGATGCGGCTGATGCAGCAGGAGCAGTACGACATTGTCCATGTCCACACCCCAATTGCGTCTGTGATTGGACGGGTCGCCGCCGCCCTGGCCAGGGTTCCCCATGTGGTCTATACGGCCCATGGCTTCCCCTTTCACGATCGCTCGTCGTGGTTGGAGTATCAGCTTTACTTCACTGTTGAGAAAGTCTGCGCCGCCCTCACTGACCTGATCCTGGCGCAGAACCATGAGGATGTGCAAACGGCTCGGCGATCGCATCTGTGTGCGTCTGACCGAATTGCCTATCTGGGGAACGGCATTGACGTTGATCGATTTTCGCGCCAGCGGCTCAACCCCCATCATCAGGAGACTCTGCGGCGATCGCTCGGCATTCCCGACCAGGCAAACCCGATCATTGGCACCATTGGGCGCTTGACCTACAAAAAAGGCAGCAGCTATTTGATTGAAGCCGCAGCCCGCCTGTTGCCACGCTTTCCTAACCTCCATATTTTAATTATTGGCGGACAGTTGGACAGTGACCCGGAGCCGTTTGCCGCCCACCTATCGGCGCGCATTGATGAGCTGGGTCTCGCCCCCCACGTCACTTTGACTGGCTATCGGGAGGACATTCCTGAACTGCTGGGGCTGCTCGACATGTTCACCCTGCCGACCTTTACCCATGAAGGGCTGCCCCGCTCGATTCTGGAAGCGATGGGCATGGCGCTGCCCGTTGTGGCCACCGATATCCGCGGCTGTCGAGAGGCGGTTGTGCAGGGAGAGACGGGGTTGATTGTGCCCCCTCAAGATAGTGCCTCGCTCGCCGCAGCACTTGAGCACCTGATGGGCGATGAAGCCCTTCGGCGGACAATGGGCCAGGCCGGGCGCGATCGCCTGGAGCAGCACTATGATGAGCGGTTTGTCTTTCAGCGGCTGACCAACTACTACCACCAGCTCCAGGTCCGCGATACTGCTCCAGCAATGACCCTGCCGGTGCCCGCCACACCCATCAAAACTACGTCCAAGTAATGGCCAGGACTGACGCACCTTCGCGAGTGAGAACAATGAACTATCACCTTCAAATCTGGATCAAATCTTTGATTGACCGAACAGTGGCGGCGATCGCCCTGCTGCTGCTATCCCCCGTCATGCTGCTGACGGCCCTGCTCATCCACTGGCAGATGGGGCAGCCTGTCATCTTTGCTCAACCCCGTCCGGGGCACCACGGGCGCATCTTTCAGTTCTACAAGTTTCGCAGCATGACCAATGTCCGCGATGCAGAGGGAAACTTGCTGCCAGATACCCAGCGCCTAACGCCGCTGGGTCAACTACTGCGAACCACCAGCCTGGATGAGCTGCCGCAACTGTGGAACGTGCTCAAGGGAGACATGAGTATCGTGGGGCCGCGTCCTTTGCTGGTGGAGTTTTTGAACTATTATTCGCCCCAGCAGGCTCGTCGCCACGAGGCAAAGCCAGGAATTACCGGCTGGGCACAGGTTAACGGACGACACACGGTTTCGTGGGCGGACAAGTGTACCCTGGACGTGTGGTATGTCGATCACTGGTCTTTGGGGCTGGATCTCAAAATTCTCTGGATGACGGTCGGCAAGGTGCTGAGTCGGCGGGATATTGGGACGCCGGGCTGTCACCAGGAGTCAGCCCAGCAGTTGGCCGCAGTCCGTGAAACCAAGCAGGTATCATAACGACCACTGGGTGGGAGGGTGCTCCGCCGGAGCGTCCCCCATAAAAAAATAATTTGTTCAACTACTTAAAGTTATGGCACGTACACCATCCGTCACAGCACTCGTCACGGGCGTCGGCGCACCCGTTGGGGTCGGCATCATCAAAGCGCTCCGAGCATCGTCCCTGGCCGTTCGCATTATCGGCGTGGACTGTGAACCCCTGGCGCAAGGACTATTTCGGGTCGATCGCCCCTACGTCGTTCCCTCAGCTCGCCCGGATCCCAGGACTTACCTCAATGCCCTGATCAACATCTGTCAGCAGGAGCAGGTCGATATTCTCTTCTCGGGCTGGGAAGGGGAGTTACCCCTTCTGGCAAATCACAAAGCTGAAATTGAAGCACAGACCGAAGCTATCCTGCCCTTTGCCCCAGATGCAACCCTCAAAGCACTGGACAAGTGGCTGACGTTTAAGGTACTCCAGGCATTCAAGGTGCCCGTTCCCGATACCGTCTGTCCTTTAGACCGGGAAGCACTTGCAGCCTTCCGCGACACCCATGCCTATCCCTACATCATCAAGCCCCGGCGCGGCTCGGGGGGACGTGGCCTGGTGCTTGTGCAAAGCGATGAGGAACTCGACTTCTTTAGCCGCTATATTACCGACCCCATTGTTCAGGAACAGTTGCTGCCAGACGACCAGGAGTATACGGTGGGGACATTTCTTCAGGCAGATCAAACCCCGGTGGGAGCCTTTTCAATGAAGCGCAGCCTATCTGGAGGATTGAGCTACCGCATGGAAAGCAATCATAATCCTGATGCCTGTGCGATCGCCCTGCAAGCGGTTGCGGCCATCGGCGCGATCGGCATTGCCAACGTGCAGATGCGGTGGACGCCCCAGGGGTTTAAGGTGTTTGAAATCAATCCTCGATGCAGCAGCACGACCTGTGTGCGGGCTAACTTTGGTTTTAATGAACCCGAACTGGCTATCCGTCACTTTGTTTTACAGGAATCTCCACCGCCGCCAACGACCCGGACCGGGATCTGCCTCCGGTTTTGGGAGGAGCTATATCTGCCGCTGGAGGCAAAAGACGCCGCCCAGCAGCACCAGTATCCTCAGCAGGGGCGCATTTTATCTCAGTTTTGAACAGGCCCCTCAGCACTATCCGCCAGCTTAAACTACAAATAACATGGACAGCCAACTCCTGAATCCGACTAACCCCCGATGGCTAGAAGCACTGTCCCATCTGCGTCACGACTTCTACCATTTGCCCGCCTATGTTGCCCTCGAAGCGGCCCAGCAAGGAGCCATGCCAGAGGCCATCCTGTTGCAGCAGGGCGATCGCACTTTCTTTCTCCCCTATCTGCTTCGGTCGTGTAGCGACCTGTTTGGGGATGAGGTGGTAGCGGACTGTTTTGACGCGGTGTCGCCCTATGGTTATCCGGGAATTCTGCTGAGCCATGCGGCCCGTGAGGATTCCAGCTTTATCCAGGAAGCGCTGACCTGTCTAATGCAAACTTTTGCCTCCCGTGGCATCTGTTCGGTGTTTTTGCGGCTGCACCCAATTCTCAATCAAGGGCTGGTCGATCAGGTGGCATCGGAGTCCTGCCGTTTGCATTCAGAAACGATTGCGGTTGACCTGACGCTATCAGAGGCGGAAATCTGGCACCAAACCCGACCGGAACACCGCAACAAAATTAACAAGGGTAAGCGGGCAGGTCTAGGGGCGGCGGTTGTGCCGATACAGTCCCACCTCCAGGACTTTGCTCGGATCTACCGAGAAACGATGGATCGCGTGGGAGCCTCGTCCTTCTACTACTTCACGGATGAGTATTTCACCCACCTGGCACATGCATTGAAGGATACGCTGGTGCTGTGCGTGGTGAAGCAGGGTGACGCCATTGCCTGTGCGGGCCTGTTCACGGAATGCTGCGGCATTGTGCAGTATCACCTGGGCGGCACCACAGCTCAGTATTTGAAGCGATCGCCCAACGTCTTGATGTTTGACTATATCCGGTACTGGGCCAAGGCGCGGGGGAACACCGTCCTGCACCTCGGTGGCGGCGTTGGCGGCAAGCAGGATAGCCTGCATCACTTCAAAGCCGGGTTTTCAAAGCAGCGATATCATTTTCCCGTGATGCGACTCGTGACTGACCCGGACCTCTATCACACCCTGGTGCAGATGCGGGCTAAAGTGACGCACCAATCGGTCCATCAGCTCCTGCAAACCCAGTTCTTCCCGGCCTACCGTGGCTAGAGTTATGAACACAACTAGAATTCTTGTATTTGATCTGGATGACACCCTATTCCCCGAACGCGCATTTGTCCGCAGTGGCTTCCAGGCCGTAAGCGATTGGATAGAGCACGACCAGGGAGTCAGCGGCTTCTTTGACATCGCCTGGCAACTGTTTTTATCTGGGAAGCGGCACCTGGTTTTTGATCAAACGCTAGATTATTTGAACTTCAACTATTCACCAGCGTTGATTCAGCATCTGGTGCAGATCTATCGCAACCATGAGCCGCTGATCTCGCTGCATGAGGACGCTGCCTGGGCACTTTCGCATTTCCAAAACCGGCTGAAGTTAGGGCTGATTACCAATGGATATCTTCGTACTCAGCAAACCAAGGTGAGACGGCTGGGCATTGAATCTTACTTTGATGCGCTGATCTACTGCGATCGCTACGGCCTTGAGTACTGGAAACCCAGCCCCAGAGGATTTCAAGATCTGATGACGATGATGGCCTGTGAAGGGCATGAGTGCGTTTACGTTGGCGACCATCCCTATAAGGACTTTGTTGCTCCCAAGCAGCTTGGCTGGCAGACGGTGCGCATCCAGCGGGATGGTGGAGAATTTGCCACGGTAGTGGCGGATCCAGCCTTAGGTGCTGAGCACACGATTCGCTCGCTATACGACTTGCAAGCCCTACTTGCGGTCGCTGTTTCACCATAATTACAAGTTATTTACAAACATTTTCCTGGGAGATTTTTGAAATGACCCGACCCGACGACGTAGGGGCAAATAACCATTTGCCCCTATCAACCGTTTAACCGGAATTAAATTAGGAGGTATTCTAGATGACCGCACCGATTCTCTTGTCCCCCCCGCACCTGGGCGATCGCGAACTGGCATTCGTGCAAAACGCCTTTGATACCAATTGGATTGCTCCCGTTGGCCCCCATGTGGACGCCTTTGAACAGGAGTTCTGCCAGGTTATTGGAGCGGGACATGCGGCTGCTTTGAGTTCGGGAACAGCGGCCTTACATTTAGCGCTTCGCCTGGCGGGAGTTGGCCAGGGCGATGAGGTCGTGTGCTCCACCCTCACCTTTGTTGCCAGCGCCAATCCTATCCTATATCTGGGTGCAGTTCCTATCTTTGTCGACAGCGATCGCTCCACCTGGAACATGAATCCCGAGCTGCTCTGCGATTTTATTGAGCGCCGAGCACGCTATGGCCGGATCCCCAAGGCGGTCGTCCTCGTCCATCTCTATGGGCAAAGTGCAGACATTGCTCCCATTCTGGAGGTGTGTCAGCGCTACGAGATTATGCTCATTGAAGATGCGGCGGAATCACTGGGGGCGAGCTATCAGGGGCGATCGCCCGGTACCTTTGGGCACATGGGAATCTTTTCGTTTAATGGCAACAAAATCATCACCACCTCGGGGGGCGGCATGTTGGTGTCAGACGATGCCGCTTTAATTGCCCAGGCTCGCTTTCTAGCCACCCAGGCCCGTGATCCGGCCCCTCACTACCAGCACTCAGACATGGGATACAACTATCGGCTGAGCAACGTGCTGGCGGGCATTGGTCGTGGACAACTGCATGTCTTGCACGATCGCGTCGCCGCTCGACGGCGCAACTTTGGGGTTTACTACCAGGCTCTACAATCTTTGCCCGGTATTGACTTCATGCCAGAAGCCGCATTTGGTCGATCAACCCGCTGGCTCACCTGTCTCACCGTTGACCCCAAAGCGTTTGGGGCCACTCGGGATGAGCTGCGTCTGGCGCTGGCGGCTCAGCAAATCGAAGCCCGCCCCGTCTGGAAACCGCTCCACCTACAGCCGCTCTTTAATGGATGTGAATGCATGGGTGGGGCGATCGCCAAAGAGCTGTTTGAACAGGGTTTATGTCTACCGTCCGGATCAAATTTAACGTTAGCTGAATTGGATCGGGTCGTTCAGGTCATTACCGACTTTTACTTGCGAAACCAGTCCAATCTGAGCGGAATAAGCTCTCCCAAAACATCATCTCCTGATGGCTACCTGCTTACGAAGTATAGCCCTACGGGCTAAGGTTTGAGTGTGGAACCCCCGCGACGCGGGGGTTCCACACCTCTGGAGCGTCCTAACACGAAAGCGTAGCGCTATAACATCACCTGGATAGGCTCTGTGAATCTTCAGCAGATTTGGGCTAAGGAGATTTTTGAGAAAGATCCCACCGGACGACGTAGGGGCAAATGACCATTTGCCCCTACCAACTGTTCAACCGAGGGTAAATTTTTTCCTGGAAATCTCCTGAGACAGCAGCTTTAGCTCAAGGAAGCCGCTTGTAAAGGAGCACGTCCGTTGCCGCAATCCAGCCATCTGTTGCCGGTGCATCTTCATACCAACTATCCCCCATGCGGGGCGCGGCAGATGAGTCCCCAGAGCTGAGAATTTTGCCGGATCGTAGCCAAACCTGGCAGGGGCGATCGCCCACTTGATGGGATAATGGGGTACTGGCAGGTACAATCTGTTCAGTGAGTTGTGGGAGGAGAACATGCTTCAGCTTTTCACCTGGGTGCGATCGCAGAGGGGTAAACCCCTTGAAGAATACCAGCCGCTCCCGTTCCTGAGCCTTTTGCTGAAGGTAAGGTCGGAGAAAGGGATAATTGTCGAAAAGCACGCTGAGCTGGTCAAACGGTAGCTGAATTAGATAGCAGGGGCTGGCTGCAACGACTCGATAGGGAAGGGTGCGATCGTGAAGCAGGTGGTCGACTCCAAACACTTCCCCTGCTTCCAGAACCGTGACTGAACGCTGCCGATGGAGGTGGCGGTCTTCATGAAGTAGCCGAACTCGCCCCGAACAAATCAGATAGCACCAGTTAACATCATCAGGGCGCGCAGCAATGGGTAGTTCGCTACCAAGGGGGAAACTCAGAACTTCTCCGGATTCAAACCCTGCCCTTAGGATCTTGAAGGTGGAATCGGATATGGATGATATTAAATTGTTATCGGAAAAGTTTGAGGTGTTAGTCAAAGTCAAATACTGAGTATCGCTTAGAATTGGTTTGCGAGTTACCATTACAGCAAGCTCCTATGGCCTGAAGCGGCCTTTTATAAAATTGGTGATTGTTTTAAATGGCTACAAGCAATCAGGTCATTGACGTTCGGCTCTCTCAGCAACCGTAGGAATCCTAATACGCTTTACTGAAAGTGTACTGCAACTTCTCCAGCCGCTAGATACTCAGGTTAGATCTTTATCTTAATTTTAAAGATTTGCTGATTAGTGGGGTAGGTCTGCAACGCTTTAAGAGGTAAAAACGTTCTGTAGAGTAGGATGTATGGTAAATTTCTCTGGCATTCCTCTAAACTCCGCCACGATCGTTGATTTCCTTCGGAGGGATCTACGGTTACAGGAAATTTGTCGAGAAATCGTCTATCAAGAACTCATTGCTCGGGCGGCAGGGGAGTACGGAGTGACAGTCACGCCAGATGAAGTTCAGGCAGAAATTGACCAGTTTTGCATTCAAATGCACCTGTATACGCCCCCCCGGCTGTCTTTCTGGCTCTCTGAGCAGATGATCACCTTTGCCGATTTGGAACGCAGAACCTATGAGAAACTGCTGGCCGCCAAGTTGGCCAGGGAGCTTTTTGGCGAACAGGTTCAGGCATTTTTTGCGCAAAACCAAAGTAGTTTTGACGAGGTGCAGCTCTATAAAATTGTGGTTCCCTACCAAAGCCTTGCCCAGGAGCTTTTTTATCAAATTGAGGAGGAGGAAATCAGTTTCTACGAAGCTGCCCACCTCTACGATGTTGATGAGCGGCGCAGGCTACAGTGTGGGTATGAAGGGAAACAACAGCGACGCCTGTTTAAGCCTGAAGTTGCCGAGTTGCTCTTCACAGCCACCCTCGGGGAGGTGATTGCCCCCATTCAGGCGGCTGAGGATGTCTATGAGCTGTATTTGGTGGATGAAGTGTTTACGGCTACCTTGACGCCAAAGCTGTATGAGGATATTCTCGATAAGTTCTTGCAAGAGTGGCTAAACAACGAGTTCGCTCTGTACTTGAGCCAGAAGTAAAATCTTTTAGCGGATAG
This sequence comes from Synechococcales cyanobacterium, assembly GCA_035285585.1. Taxonomy (GTDB): domain Bacteria; phylum Cyanobacteriota; class Cyanobacteriia; order CAKZMO01; family CAKZMO01; genus JAYKGU01. Next base: position 25,559 of record JAYKGU010000160.1, on the reverse strand, counting down.
TCACAATGCTGAGGGCCATAAAGCGTCACAGGGTAATCGTTGGCCTGCTGGCGGTGGGATTGGCTGGCTGGAGCCTGATGATCCCCCTGCGAATTGCGATCGCCCGCCATCAGGCTCCTACCCCCCAGGCCATTCTGGTTCTGGAAGGCCAAACTGCCCGCATCCGCTTTGCCGCTAACTTTGCCCGGTCTCACCCTTCCTTACCGATCTGGATATCGGGAAACCCCAAAAATCAGGCCTGCAATCAGGCCATTTTTCGCGAAGATGGGGTTCCCGCTGCCCTGGTTCACTACGAGCTGGGCGCAACCGACACCGTTACCAACTTTACCGGCACCATCCCCATCTTCAAATCTCGCCGCATTCAGCATGTGTACGTCATCACCTCGGACTATCACATGGCCCGCTCACGGGCGATCGCCACCCTGATTTTTGGCAGTCATGGGGTGGTCATCACACCGGTAGAAGTCGCTTCATCCGGACAGCCCCCAGAGTCACTGCTGCGGACTTTGAGGGATTGTGTGCGATCGCTCCTCTGGCTTTTAACCGGAAAGTCAGGGGCTAGTCTGCGCAACGTCTTTTAAGGATTCCGGTTCAAGTAGGTAGCCATAAATCAACGAAGCTATGGTGGGGCGAACCCCACTGGCTTTATTGATGTCTATGTCAGTAGTGAAGCAAAATTATTTCTTGGGGGCACACACCTCCATAAGATGTAACTAATTGTGCTTAAGCACTTACTTATCAAGATTTTAGAACTCTGTCCCTGCTCAAACCCATCTGCGTGAAAGTCGCTTGTTCGCGCTTCTGTGCTGCTTTGTGATCTTTGATTAACCGCTTGTACGTTCGATAGGGGATGTAGTGAGCAGGGTTATGCCCGTTAAATCGCAGTATCAAAACACAGGCCCAGGAATATTTACCTTCTGAAATTGCTTTGACAATCTGTTCAAACTGGTCGGTGCTCATGGCCTTGACGGTGTCTTGGTGAGCGCTGTTACCTCTCAAAAAGTTGCTTGCCATTATTTATGCCTCGGCAATTAATTGAAGTTTAAAAAAGTATGGCTTTCTTATTAGTCTGATTGGCTTGTTCGCGAAATAAATTGGCTTAATCGCCCAAGGGGGAGGTTGAAGATTTAATTTGAACCCAGGTCTATTTCTTCCTCTCTGACCACAATAAATACTGCTCCTACATCAAGCTTCTACCTTAAGACGTAGCTTAATTTTGTCCAATGAAGGTTGTCTTGCCTGGAGAAAACTTGTGAGGAAGTTGTGAAGTCAGCCGAAGATTTGAACTTTCTTAACATGGGAAGTAATGGGCGGCCAACTAGCCTTTCAAGGGGTAAGGGCAAGAGACCAGAATTTCGTTTAGCTCGTCGAGATCAATAGGCTTTTTGATTAGCCCATCGGCTTCTGCCTGTTGCTGGTTGTTCATGTGCGGTTCTGCAGTCATCAAAAAGAATGGAATTTTAGCGGTCTGTTCATTATGTCGTATCAACTTCAGGACTTCGAAACCATTCTTTTCTGGCATGTTGACGTCACAAAAGATGATGTCCGGTCGGTGAGCTTGCGCCTTCTCAAATCCCTCACCCCCTGATTCTGCCGCAATTGGGCAAAACCCACGATGGGAGAAAAACTCTGCCAGGAGGCAGCGAAATGCCTCGTTGTCGTCGATGATTAAAACGGTTTTCATGATTGATTAAAATTTGAAATTTTCTGAAATCTGGAATAACTGCTATGGCCCAGGGCTAAAGCTTGAGTGTCCTAACGCGAAAGTCTAACGTTATACTATTGTTGAAGAGGGGTTGTAAAAAAGATGTGAGGCTAGCCCCAAACTCAGGTTTTTCTACAGACAAAATTCCTTTACCAAAATGAGTTTTCCCCCAGGCTTTCCCAGCGCTGAGCCTGCTGGTACTGGGCTTCCATCTGCTTCTTTTCTGTAATATCAGTTGCAACCGTTAGAATTGATTTGGGCTGTCCCGTCTCATCCTGTAGCAGCGTCCAGCGGGCGGCTACCGTTACGGTTTTACCTGCTTTGGTCACTTTATCTAGCTCTCCCTGCCAGTGCCCGCGCTTGAGCAGCGTTTGAATAGCTGCTGATATCTCGGACGTTTGGCAGCGTAAAAGAACTGACACCTTCTGCCCTATGACCTCGGCGGTAGACCAACCGTACAGCCGCTCCGCCCCCTGATTCCAGTAGACAATGCGGTTGTTTAAGTCGCGGACGATGATGGCATCGGAGGCAATGTCGAGCAAAGCGGCCTGTTCGCGGATTTTGCTTTCGGCCTGCTTCCATGCTGTGATGTCATGGTTGACAACGGTTACCTGCCAGCACTGATCTGCGATCTTTTGGGAGGCATGGGTACTGGCGATCCAGCGCAGGGAGCCATCTTTGTGATAGAAGCGAAACTTGGCGATCGCATCTCGTTCGGCCCGAAACTCCTCCACCAGGGGCAGGATGATGGCCTCTCGATCCTCCGGGAAAACCCGCGACAGCCACAGGGTCGGGTCGGCCATGAACTCCTCAACGGTATAGCCGAAGAGCGTTTCGCAGCCCTTGGAAAAATAGTCATACTCCCAGTGCTGATCGGCAAACACGCGAAAGCTGGCAATGCTGGCGATCGCACTGTCGAGAATCTGGTTCAGCCTGGCTTCGGAAGCCCTCAGAGCCAGCTCTGCAGGATAGCGATCGCTCATTTCACGGAGGGTGGCCAGGTAGCGACCGGGAGCTTGATGGGTCTCACCAATACAGGGACGGAGGTCTCGCAGGGACCAGCACAGGCTGGTGATCTCGTCTTCTGAGTTTTTGATGCTCGTTACCACCATCCAGACGGGAAAGGTTTCACCGTTTTTAAGCTGAATGGTGACTTCCCAATTTTGAGCAAATTCTAAATCGGTTAGTCGGCGGTTGAAATCGTAGCGATCGCCCTCCGTAATCAAGACCAGGAGAGGCTTGCCAACCAAGTCTTGAGCATCGACACGGAATAAGATAGCTGCAGCACGGTTTGCCTCTCTGATTGCTCCATAGCGGTCAGTTACCAGGTATGCGTCGGGGGCATGTTCAAATAAATTTTGGTATCGCTGGTCATCCAGTTCAAGGGGCTGTTGGGTTGATTGGAGCTGCTCGTTTTGCTGGCGCAGCTCCTCCTGGGTAATTTGTAATTCTTCCAGCGTCAGCCGTAACTCTTCGTTGACTGCCGTGAGTTCGGCAATTTGGGGAGCCGACGCCTGCTGCTCAACCTGGGAAACTAGAAGGTTGGAGTATCGTGCGTTTAACCGATAGCCCATGCGGTGTTTGGTTTCAATAAAATCCCTGGGCGCACCCACCGATTTCAGCTTCTGGCGTAGTTCCTTGATGTGAACTCGCACCGCCTCTTCTCCAGGGGACTCCAGTGAAGTCCATACATGATCCAGAATGGCTCTGGCATTGAAGGTGCGCTGGGGGTGACGCAGAAATAGCTCCAGAATGGCGTATTCTTTGGGGGTGACGGAAAGCCGATGGGCACCGTAGGCAACTTTACAACTACTGGGATCGACGGATAACAGCCCCCAGGTTAGGACGGGCTGATTAGTTGGCCCACCCCGCCGCAGCAGTGCCTGAACCCGTGCAATCAGCTCTTCGGTGTCAAACGGTTTAACCACATAGTCATCAGCTCCAGCATTGAGGGCGATCGCCTTTTGCCGCCGATCTCCCTGCCCCGTGAGTAATAGAATCGGGCTGGAAAATCCCTGATTCCGCAGGTGCTGACACAGACTGATGCCATCCCCCTTGGGCAAAAATAGGTCGAGCACCATCAGGTCGTAGGCGAACGCCTCTGCCATCTGCAGCCCAGCTTCAGCATCGATGGCAATATCGACAGCGTAGTTGTACCTGGAGAATAGGAACTCTAGGGTTTGGGCGATCGCCTGATCGTCTTCTACAACGAGAATTTTCATAGCAACCTCCAGCGCAATCTTCTCTCGGTTGGTTCCTCAATGGGGCTGAGTCCTGGCCTGGTTCGAGATAGTAGACGCTAGTGAGAGCCTTCGTGTGGCGCGATCGCAGCACGTTCTATAAGACGCTTATCTGGTCAGTTCTCCAAAATCCTCAACCCGTTAAAATTGCGTTACCGATAACACTCCTTATGAAAGTATATGCAGAATCCCATAAAATTTACTAATTTCGTAGCATAAGTAAATTTGATTTCGGCTCCGCCTTTTGAATACCTGGCTGCTTCACCGAGCAGAGTTGCGCTGGCTAAAACCCCTCCGCAACTCGATGGTGCCCTTCATACCAGCGACTGATGGGTAAGCAAAGCGGTGTACCGGTGATGGGATCGCGCACGATACGGCTTTCTAATCCAAAAACCTCTCTCACCATCGCTTCGGTCATCACCTCGTTGGGTATGCCCTGAGCAAAGACATGCCCCTCGCGCAGGGCTACCAGGTAGTCTGCATAGCGACACGCCTGATTCAAATCATGCAGCACCATGACAATTGTGCAGCCGGTTTGGTTCAGGTCAATCAGCAAGTCCAGGACTTCCACTTGATGGGCCAGATCGAGAAAGGTGGTGGGTTCGTCTAGCAGGAGAATGTCGGTTTCCTGGGCGAGCGTCATGGCGATCCAGGCCCGCTGCCGCTGGCCGCCCGAAAGGGAATCAAGGGGGCGGTTTTCCAGGGAGGCGTCACCCGCGTCACCCTCTTTCATACCCGTCATCCTCAATGCCCGCTCCACCGCTGCTTCATCGGCCTTCGACCACTGCTGCAGCCAGGTTTGATAAGGGTAGCGCCCCTGGGCCACCAGCTCCCGTACGGTCAGCCCCTCCGGTGCGGTGGGACTTTGGGGGAGGAGGCCCAACTGGCGGGCGATCGCCTTGGTAGACTGCTGGGCGATCGCCCGTCCATCCAAATACACCGCGCCGCTACGGGGCTGGAGCAACCGCCCCAAACCTTTAAGCAGAGTGGATTTACCGCAGCCGTTTGGCCCCACCAGTACCGTGATTTTTCCAGTGGGAATGACCAGGTTGAGTTCGCGAACCACGATTTCGCGGTCATAGCCGAGGGTGAGGCGCTGTGCCTCCAGTCGAGCATGGGAACGGTCGGGAGTTGGCTGGGGCATGGGTTATTGGCGGCGTTGGATTAACAGATAAAGGAAGTAGGGGGCACCCAGGGCAGAGGTCACCAGTCCGCAGGGCAGCTCGATGGGGGCAAAGAGTGTGCGTCCCACCAGATCAGCCAGCACCACCAGCAGGCCGCCCGTCAGGGCGGCGGTGGGCAGCAATCCTTCATGGGTTGGCCCCACCAAACGGCGGGCAATATGGGGGGCGATGAAGCCGACAAAGCCTACCGTACCGGCGGTGGCCACCGCAGCGCCCGCTAGAGCGACGCTGATGACGAGCAAGAGGCCCCGCCGCCACTCCACCGGACTGCCGATGCCCCGCGCCAGGTCATCCCCCAGGCTGAGAGCATTCAAATCCCTCGCCATCAGCATTGCAGCGGGAATGCCCGCCCCCAGCCAGGGCAGCAGCGCTCCGACCTCATCCCAGCTCCGTCCATAGACGCTGCCAGCTAACCAGACCAGGGCTTGCGATACGTCATAAATATCGCCAAAGGTGACCAGAATGTTGGTGATGGCCCCAGTCATCAGCGAAAAGCCAATGCCTACCAGCACCAGGCGCAGGGGAGAACTGCCCCGATTCCAGGCCAGTAGATAAATCAGGGTAAAGACGGTGAACCCTCCGACAAAGGCGGCGATCGGCAGAATTGAAACGGAAACACCGGGTAAGGCAATGATCAGGGTAACGGCGGCTAGCGCGGCTCCTGCATTAATGCCAATGATGTCGGGAGCCGCCAGGGGATTGCGGAGGATGCCCTGGGTGATGGTGCCAGCGATCGCCAGGGCCATCCCCACCAGCAGCGCCACCAGCACCCGCGGCAGCCGCAATGTGTTGACGATAAAAGCATAGTCGGGGTTACCCGTCTCCAGGCCCAGCACCGTCCACACCACGTCCAGCGGCGGCACAGGATACTCTCCATAAGAAACTGAAAGCACCAGAACCACCAGGATCAGGCTTCCCAGCAGCAGCAGCATCTTTGGCACCCTTTGATGGAGGCGAAAGGAAACAGGAATTTGATTGCTGCGCATCACCAGCCAGTTGGGAGCCATTACCGCATCCTCGTGCGAATCAAATAGATGAAGAAAGGCGCGCCTAGCAAAGGCATCACCAGCCCTACCGGCAGCTCCTGGGGGCGAATGACCAGCCGGGCACAGATATCGGCCAGGAGGAGCATCACCGCGCCCAGAATGGCGGCATAAGGCAGGATCCAGCGATAATCGACACCGACTAAAAAGCGCACAAAATGGGGCACAATCAGCCCCACAAACCCAATCGGCCCCGCAATGGAAACACTCCCCCCCACCAGCAGCACCACGCTGATGGCCCCAAGGACCTTGATCCAGGCCGTATTCTGCCCCAACCCTTTGGCAACACTTTCCCCCAAACTCAAGGTAGTGACCTGGCGACCCAACCCCAGGGCCAGCAGAAAGCCCAGCAGCAAATAGGGAATGACCTGTTGAACCAGCGCCAGATCACCCCCCGCCAGCGATCCTGCCAGCCAGAAGCGCACCTGCTCCAGGGTTTGCTGATTGAGAACCAGAATACCGCTGGTAAGAGTAGCAATCAGGGTAGAAAAGACCGTTCCTGCCAGGGTCAGATTCAAAGGCGTGACGCCCCCTGGCCCCAAAGCCGCAAACAGGTAGACCAGCCCTGCCGTAATGGCTCCACCCGCCAGGGCAAACCAGGCATAGACGCTCAGAGAACTCACGCCCAGAACAAAGGTCGCCAGCACCACAGCAAAGGCGGCCCCTGTGCTGACCCCCAGAATGCTGGGAGAGGCCAACGGATTCCCCGTCAATCCCTGCATAATGGCTCCGGCGATCGCCATGCCACTACCCACCAGCACCGCAATCAGCGATCGCGGCAGTCGCACCGTGCGGATAATTAGATGCTCGGTAGAGGTTTCATCAAAGGCGAAGAGGGCCTGGCCCACCTCAGAAGGGGTAATCTCGGCAGCTCCCAGGCCAATGCTGGCAAACAGACACAGGATCAGGAGGATTGCGCCGATTACCAGCCCCAGAAATAGCAGAGAGGGCGATCGCCCCCCCTGCCCTGCCCACCGTGGCCTTAACTGCACCATGCTGACAACGGCTCCCCCTTCCTCATCGAACCCAAATTCTATTGCAAGCTTTTCTCAATAGTCAAGCGGGAGACAAACTTCGGGTAAGTGCTTGAGCAAATTTAATTACATTTTTTTGGGGATGCGCCCTTAAGGCAGGATCCCTTCATGTCCATGCACTTATCTCAACAACCTCAAGCCGTTGAGGGTCACCAGCAGGGTTGAGCCTTCATGCCCCAAGACGCCTGCGGGCAGGGTCAGTTCTCCTAAAAAGTTGGCCACCATCAGCAGGGCAATGGAGGTGAGGGCGATCGCAATGTTTTGCCGAATAATGTGCTGGGACTTTTTGCCGATGCGAATGGCCTGCTCCAGCTTTTCGAGGCGATCGGCCATCAGCACAATGTCGGCAGTCTCCAGGGCCACGTCGCTGCCTGCTCCCCCCATGGCAATGCCTACCGAGGCTTGCGCCAGGGCTGGAGCGTCGTTGATGCCATCCCCAACCATGGCCACCGTGCGATACTGCCGCTGGAGCTGTTGAATAACCGTCACTTTGTCCTCCGGCAGCAGGTTGGCGTAGACCGTCCCCACCCCGACGGCCTGGGCCACCGTGTGCGCCGTGGCATCGTTATCGCCAGTGAGCATCACCGTTGCCGTGACGCCCAGTTGCCGGAGGGTGGACAGCAGCCCAGGGGCCGTCGCCCGAATCTGGTCAGCAACGGCCAGCAGGCCCATCACCTGGTGATGCTGGCTCACCCAGATGACGGTCTTGCCTGCCTGTTCAAGCTGCTGGCTGGCCTGGAGTAAGGCTGGGGCGATCGCCCCCTCCAGCTTCTGGCGCTCTGGAGCAGCGGTCCGAGGGGCAGTGGCAACAGCCAGATCAGCCGTGACAAACGAAGACTTCCCCAGGCGCACAGGCCCCCCTTTAATCTGGCCCACAACGCCCCGACCCACCTCCGCCCGAACGGCCTGGGCGGGCAGCAAGGGGAGATTCTGCATTTGGGCTGCCTGTACCACCGCCTGAGCAATGGGGTGTTCGGAGTACGCTTCGAGGGATGCCGCTAGCTGCAAGACCTGGGCCGCTTCAACCCCTGGAGCCGGGATCAAATCGCTGACCTGGAGCACGCCCGTGGTCAGGGTGCCCGTTTTGTCAAAGGCGATCGCCTTCACCTGTCCCATCGTCTCTAACTGTGCTCCATCTTTGAAGAGGATGCCCTGCCGCGCCCCCCGCGCAATTCCCGACAGCAGCGTGGGCATAATCGCCGCCATCAGCGCACAGGGCGAGGCCACCACCAGAAACACCAGCGCCCGGTAGATGGTGGTTTCCCAACTCCACCGCAGCAGTAGCGGCGGCAGGGTTGCCAGCATCAGCCCCGTGACGACGATGACTTTGGCATAGCCCCGCTCAAAGGTTTCGAGAAACTGCTGGGACGGAGGAGCGGTAGTCTTGGCCTGCTCCACCAGGCGAATCACCCGCTGAATCAGGCTACTTTCTGGCGGCTTGTGCAGCTCGATGGTCAGTGCGCCATTGCCGTTGATGGTGCCCGCAAACACTTCGTCGCCGATGGCCTTTTCCACAGGAAGCGACTCTCCTGTAATGGGAGCCTGATTCACGGCACTCTCCCCCTCCCGGACCAGGCCATCCGTGGGAATGAGTTCGCCGGGTTTGACGAGGACGCGATCGCCCACTTTTAGCTGCTGGGTGGGCACCATCTGTTCCTGGCCGACGGTCAGCACCCTGGCCGTATCGGGGGTGAGCTGCATCAAGCTGCGAATGTTGCGCTCCGTGCGGTGCAGGGCGATGCTCTCCAGCGCCCCGCTGATGGCGAAGATGAGAATCAGCACCGCTCCATCCACCAGCAGGTAGTATTCCCGCTGCCACAGCCCCAGAATGGCCGCCCCTACTGCCGCCACAATCATCAGCAAATCGACATCCAACTCCCGCTCCTGCCAGAGGGTGGTCAGGCCTTCCCGCGCGCTGTCAAAGCCGCCGATGACATAGGCAGCCAGTAGAATCCAAATGCCCACGCCGACCCAGTTGCCGCCCAGGGCCAGCCATCCCAGCAGGGTGAGGAGTCCGCAGGTCATCGCGGCGATCGCTTCAGGATAGGTCTGTATCCAGTCCTGGCCTCGCTGCTGCCAGGGAGTCGGGAAACGGTCAGTCATGGCTCTGTCATCCATCGAGTAACCGCCCCACGATAAACCTTGACATTTGTGTTAAGGTCAAGGGCATGCTAACCATCAAAGAACTCACTCAGGCAGTCGGTTACGGTATCACCCCCCGCATGGTGCGGCACTACCACCAGATTGGTCTACTGCCGCCGCCAGAACGGTCTAACGGCAATTATCGGCTGTATAGCGACCGGGATGTGCAGCGGCTACAGCGGATTGTGGCCTTGAAACAGCAGGGGTTTCAGCTCTCCCACATCAAGCAGATGCTGGCGGAACAATCGGAAGCCATTGAGGTTGACTCGCTGCTGCCGCAGCTCCAGCAGCAGTATCAGATCGTCCTACAGCGCCTGGTTAAACTGCGACACACGGCCACCGCTTTGGAAGGGCTAATCGGGCGCGATCGCGGCTGCCAGTCTATCCAGGCCGAGGCGATCGCCCACCTGCGCCTGTTAGACGCCGAGACGCAAACCGCCCAATCCCTCAGTGACGCCCTCTGGCAACATCTGGACGCAGCGACATCCAGCCACCCTGAAAACTTTCGAGAATCTCTCCAGCATTTGTTACCCGACCTGTCGGAGCGGCCTGAAATTGAGGTCGATATCCTGTCCCACCTGGTGCTGGCCTGTGGTGATGTCAGCCTGGCTCCCTTTGTGCGACTGAGCCAAGACGCCATCAAAGCCGCCCGCGAGTCGCTGAAGGCAGGCTGTACAGTCGTTGGTGATGTCTCAGCAGTGACCAACACCTTTGATCACACCCGGCTCACCCACCTGGGCTGCCAGTGGACGACGTTGATTGAAAATCCCCACATCAGCAGTGCCGCCGATGCTGAGCAGTCCTTCTGGCAGGATGCAAACGGGCAGGAACGAATGATGCACCTGATTGAGGGCAATATTTGGGTCGTCGGTTACGCGCCCTCTGTGCTGATGCGGCTGTGTGAGGCGATCGCCCACCACCACAATCGACCCGCCCTGGTGATTGGCCTGCCCATCGGCTTCAGCCATGCCCCCGCTGCCAAGCGGCGACTGATGCAGCTGCATGTTCCTTACCTCACGGTGGAGGGCACCCTGGGGGGCGGCCTGCTGGCAGCGGTGGCGCTCAACCGGTTTGCGGCTTCGCTCATCGAAAAACCTGATTGCCACTGTTATTTGCAATCCACTTGACAGTAAAATTTCCTCACATCTCTGCAAATTCTACTCCTTGGGTTATGGTTTACTTCAAGCAGAACTATGCAGTCTTGATCGGTATCAACAACTACAGAAACGGCATCCCAATCCTCAACACTGCTGTCGCTGACGCCGCTGGCATTGCCCAAATTTTGCAAGACAAACATGGTTACCAGGTGCAGCAGTACCTGGACGAAGCCGCCACCCTGGAAAAGCTGCGAACCCTGCTCCAAGGTTTTTTAACAGAAATAGAAGCAGACGACCGCCTGATCTTTTACTTTGCTGGGCACGGCATTGCCCTGAATGGTGATGATGGCCCCCAGGGATACTTGATTCCCCAGGATGCCAGGCTGGGGGAGGTTTCCACCTACCTTCCCATGGTTGAGGTGGAAGCGGCGCTGACCCAACTCCCCTGTCGTCACTGCCTGATCATCCTTGACTGCTGCTTTGGGGGCGCGTTTCGCTGGTCTAGCACCCGCAAGCTGGTGCCCGTTACCGAGGTTATCTATAAGGAGCGATACGATCGCTTCGTTCAAGACCCGGCCTGGCAGGTGATTACCTCCGCCGCCCACGACCAATACGCGCTGGATGCCCTTGACTTGAAGAATGATCGGGGAATAGCCTCTGCCAGCAGTCACCATTCCCCCTTTGCCGCTGCCTTGATGGAAGCCCTGGTGGGTGCGGCTGATGCCCATCCTCCCGCCCAAAACGGTCAGCCCGCCGGAGATGGCGTGATCACCGCCACCGAACTGTACCTGTATTTGCGCGATCGCGTCGAAGTCGCCACAGAAACCCAACAACAGCGGCAAACCCCCGGCATCTGGCCCCTCAACTGCCATGACAAGGGTGAGTATATCTTCCTGTCCCCAGGGCACGCCCTCAACCTGCCCCCCGCGCCACCGCTGGATACTTCCAAAAATCCCTACCGGGGACTGGAGTCATTTGACGAAGCTCAAAGCGAGCTGTTTTTTGGTAGAGCTGCACTGACGAAAGCACTGGCGCAGTTTGTCGCGCAGCACCCTTTGACGGTGGTGCTGGGAGCATCGGGAAGCGGCAAGTCCAGTCTGGTGAAAGCGGGGCTGATGCCGTTCCTGAGGCGTCAGGGGGAGCAAGATTCCCGCCAGCCGTGGCAGATTCTGGACTCGATTCGTCCTGGTGAAGCACCGTTTAAGGCGCTACGCAACGCCCTCCTGCAAAAGGGAGTCCCCGCTGCTGTTGACGAAACTACAGCCGATGCTGATCTGTTGAGCCGATATTTGGCAGCCTGGTGCCAGCACCATACAGACCGGAAACTGCTGCTGGTGATTGACCAGTTTGAGGAACTGATCACGCTCAACCGCGATGAGCCGCAGGCGGAGGAGTTTTTGATGGCACTGGTGCGGGCGATCGCTTCCTATCCCGACCAGCTCCGGCTGGTGCTGACCCTGCGGTCTGACTTTGAGCCGCAGTTCCAGCATGGGGCGCTGAAGGAAAGCTGGAGTGGGGCGCGGTTTGTGGTGCCGCCAATGACGCGGGCCGAGCTGCGGGAATCGATCGAGGAACCGGCCTCGCACCGGGTCATGTATTTCCAGTCCGACGATGCCAAGCAACCCCTGGTGGATCAGCTCATTGATGAAGTTGCCGATATGCCTGGTGCGCTGCCACTGCTGTCTTTCACCCTGAGTGAGCTGTACTTGAAGTACCTGGAGCGGCAGGATGAAGCAAAAAAGCGGGGAGATACGATTGACCGCGCCATTACGGAGGCTGACTATCGCGACTTGGGCGGGGTCGCCCGCAGTCTGACGCGACGGGCCGATCAGGAGTATGAGGCCCTGGTGATGCGGTCTGCCGCTGCCGGGACGGAGCCACCTTCCCCAGCCCCCGACCCGGCCTATGACCGCACCATCCGCCATGTGATGCTACGCATGGTATCGGTGGGGGGCGGCGAGCTGGCGCGGCGCAGAGTCCCCCTCTCGGAACTGGAGTATCCCCCGGAGCAAAATGAACGGGTCAGGGAGGTAATTGAGCGATTTTTGCAGGCGCGGCTACTGGTGAAAGGGACGGACCCGGAGGGCCAACCCTACGTAGAACCCGCCCACGATGCCCTGGTGCGCGGATGGCAGCGGTTGCTGAAGTGGACCCAGGAGCAGGAGGAAGATTTGCTCCTGCAGCGGCGGTTGACTCCTGCGGCGGAGGAATGGCGCAACCAGCAGAAGCCAAGGTTTTTATGGAATACCAACCCCCGCCTGGATTTGCTCAAGAAGGTGCTGCACTCCGATGATAGCTGGCTCAACCGCGTTGAAACCGACTTTGTGCGCCGTAGTGTCGGTCGCAGAAACTTCAACACCCGGCGAAATTGGGGAGTGGCGATCGCGGTCATGATCGGGCTGGGCACAGGTCTGGTCTTCTCGCTGATTGGGCAAAAGAATACCCTGGTGGAGCAAATTGCCGCTACCAGAGAATCGGCTGAGGCCAAGCTCTTGGCAAACCAGGAACTGGATGCGTTAACTGATGGTCTCCGAGCTGGAACACTCTTGAAAAACTGGCCCTGGTATTTGTCAGTATTCACCGTGGAGGAGTCGCTGAAAGAGAATGTGACGGCTTCCTTGCGAAAAATGGTTTACCGGAGGGAGACCGAGCGGTGGGAAGCCCCAGCAGGCTTCCGGGACATGTTTTTTACTGATGATGGGCAACTGATCACCCTGACGTCGGACGATGATAGAATTCGCCTGACTGGAAAGTACGGCAGGCAAATCGCTGAAATACCGGGACGACCCTTTCGCAGCGGAATCGGGGTTAGCCCAGATGGAAGTAAAATTGCTGTCGCCACCCCAGATGGCCGGGTGCAGCTATGGAATTTGCAGGGTGAGAAAATTAGTGAATTCCAGGCATATCGCGGGTTGGATGGGTATGAATACTCTATTCTCGAAGACATTGCTTTCAGCCCGGATGGGGACACGATTGTCACTGCGGGTGTAGACATTGCTGCGGGTGAGGCATCCGTCTATCCCTGGGAAAAAGACAAGGTTTTACGACTTTGGAATTTGTCGGGGGAGAAGATTAACGAGACCGAAATTGAGAACTCACAGTTTTGGGGAGGTATCGGATTTGATGCCAATGGCAATGTGCTGCTGGCAACCTTGATGGAGGGGAACTCTGGCGATTACCGGGTCAAGGTATCGAACCTATCAGGCGAAGAGCTGGCGGTTTCTGAGAATATTGGCACCACTGCCTTTAGTATTCGCTTTGATCCAAATGGTCAAAAGATCGGCATTGAATATGGCGAAGAATCTAACAACATTCTCGTTCTGAATTTAGAGTCTGGAGAATCGCTAGAAATAACTGGCAGGGCTGATGTTCTTCGCTTCAATAGCAACAGTGACTTTTTCTATGCAGGAGTAGATGGCACCATCTACAACGCTTCAGGCGAAGCAGTACTTGCGCTCCCCAGCGGCACCGTAACCGACTTTGTTTTTAACCCTGGGGATCAGCAACTGATCACGGTGGGGGATGACCAGTTGATCCGCGTCTGGGACATCCAGAATCAGCCGTCTTCAAAGTTCCGCCTGGATCGCACTGATGTGGTGCATGTTGGCTTTGCTCCCGATGAAGAACTAATCACCATCATCGATGCAGCCGGTGTGATTCATCTGCTAGATGCGGGCGGAGAGTTCATTAGAGAATTCTCCCAACTGCCCAGGATGGCCTACCTGAGCTTTAGCCCAGACGGTGAAACCATTGCTGCCGCTGCGGAGGATGGTACCGTTCATCTGCTGAATTTACAGGGCGATCGGCTTGCCGAGTTTCAGGCCCACGAGAGAGGTATCGAAAGTATTAGCTGGAGCCCCGATGGACAAAGGATCGCGACGATAGGGGACGATGGCGACAAATTGCGACTATGGGATCTGGGCGGTAATCCATTGGGGGAAAAGCAGACGGACATCGTATCGAGCTTTAGCTTTCGAGACATTGAGTTTACCAAAACCGGAGAACCAGTCATCGTTACCCGTGGGGAAGTTGACCAGTCCTTCGGCAATGTTAATCTGGCAGACTTTTCTGGGAAGCGCTCAATCAACATCATTCCAGGACGGCAGGTTGGTAACTATTTTGAAGAAATCAAGCTGAGCCGTGATACTGATTTGTTAATCACCACATCTCAGAACATCATTGAGTTTTGGAATTTGAGCGGCAGGAAATTGCTGGACTTCTCCTTTAACGGTATTGTCAAAGGGGTCAGCCCCAGTCCCACAAACAGTATGCTGGCGGTTACTACCGACGATGGCACCACTGAGATCCTGAGGCTGGGAGGATTGGACGATCTGCTAACAACGGGCTGTAGACGCATCCAGAACTACCTGCGCGAGAATCCAAATCTGAGTGAGAGCGATCGCACCCTCTGCGACAACGTTGCGTCTATGCCCTCCGCGTCTCGACCCGAATCGAGCACTGTAGTTGAAGTACCGACCGCAGCGCCAACGGTTACGCCAGCTTCACCTTCCCTAAGTCCAGCGCTGACCTCCATGGATTTTGGGGTGCAAATTGGCACAGCTCAGTCCAGGTGGGTAGAGTTCACCAACGATGGCAATTCGCCTATCACCATCAACGACCTGAGACTGGCAAACGACGGCTCTGCCCCCTTTGAGATTGTGGGTCAGAGCTGTGCCCCTGCCGTAATTGACGTTCGGCAAAGTTGTGCAGTGGAAGTCCAGTTTTTGCCAACTATGGCGGGGGACTACACCTCCAAACTACAGGTCAGAAGTTCTGAGGGGACGATGACAACGATTCCTTTGCGGGGTAATGCCGTTGAGGATTAGAGGGGCGATCGCCCCCATTACCCTGGGTAGGGGCATGGCCAATCCAATTTCCTGGGTAGGGGCATGGCATTGCCATGCCCGTACGTGGATTGCCATGCCCGTACGTGGATTGCCATGCCCCTACGTGGATTGCCATGCCCCTACAGGCAATTGCACAGATTATGTTATTCCGGTTCCTAAGCCAGGTTGGTTTGCCAGGCGATCGCATAACTTTGGATCAAATCTGCGGCGTCCGTACCGTTGACGATGCGGCGAGCATTAAAGAAATCCACCTTACCATCGGTGATGTATTGATCCAGCCCCACCCCGGTGTAAACGCCCCGTTTCATGCCGTCAATCAGGATGAACAGGGAAATATCGGGCCGCATAGCCAGATCCGGCTCGTTGACCAGGTCAATCCCCAGCAGGTTAGAGTACTCCCGATAGTTGTAGTCCCAGGTCAGCTGCACATAGCCCCGTCCGTAGAAGGGATAATAGCGGAGGGTGCGGCGATAGTTGGTGCCCCTGGGTTCCCCCAGAAAATAGGCTTCGCGGACGGGCTGAAACGTGTCATTGGTTTCGTGCTTCACCGTCGCCAGAATGTAGGAAATCTGAGACATATTGGTAATCCCCTGACGGCGGGCCTCGGTGATGATAGCCTGGATAGCCGCTTTGCGATCGCCCCCCTCCCAATCGGGGAGTTTACCAAAGCCGGGCTTGGCATCCATCAGGGCACGGGCAGTGGTTGCCCCCAGCACATCGCCCCCTCCCAGGTAGCGACTGGCCTTGAAGCGACGCAGGGCTTCCCGCGTCCTGGGGCCGTAAAGGCCATCAACCACCCGCAGCAAACCATTAACGTAGAGGATGGCCTGAATTTCCCGGCAAAAGTCCTGCTCTTCAACCAGCACTCCGGAGTTCAGATCATCAAAAGGAATCACCTGATCTTCGTCAATGACGGTTTGGAGCGTTCGGCTTGCACCACGGGGCGCTGCACCTCTGGCACTGGTATTGCGGATGATCTCTGCTAACTTGGCCTGGGTGACAGGGCCAGCCACCCCGTCTACTTCGAGGGCCTGATCCGACTGGAACCGCCGCACCGCCGCATCCGTTTTTGGCCCGAAAACGCCATCGGTGGCAACGATGATGCCTACCTTGACCAGGTCTTCCTGCAGCTTCTGTACCCGTGGGCCGCGCATGTAAGGAGCTACCAGGCGGAGATTACCCTGGCGATCGCTACTATAGCCAGTGGGCCGCACTCCCGAGATCAAGAAGCTAACGTGCAGGTGATTATCATGGCCTGCCCAGGAACTGACGCCCGTAACATTTGGGTCATTGAAGAGGATGACACGCACGTTCACAAACGGGTTGTTTTGAATCAGGTCTACCAGTTGTTGCGTTCGCTGGCGGGAGTATTTGGGGTTGTCCCAGGTGAGCGGAATCTCTTCTTCCGAACTGGCAACAGGCCCCAGATCGACGTCCAGCCCTTTCTGGTGAGATTTGTGGGGCGGGACGGGGCCACCCTGGGCCAGACTGATATTGCCCACGCGGATACGAGGCCCATTGGGAAAAGCTTTGGCCCACTCTGCACACACATACTGGATGGCCTGCACGGCTTCAGGCCGACCATATCGCTTGTTAACTGGCCCGTAACACACAAATCCAGTGCCCTCAGCGGGCATTTGCTCGAAGCTTCCCCTGGTGTCCCAATTGAGTTCCTCAATTTCTTCCTCA
This sequence comes from Synechococcales cyanobacterium, assembly GCA_035285585.1. Lineage (GTDB taxonomy): Bacteria > Cyanobacteriota > Cyanobacteriia > CAKZMO01 > CAKZMO01 > JAYKGU01. The sequence goes on along the minus strand of JAYKGU010000160.1, from coordinate 8,578 downwards.
GTCAAACCAATGTCTACTGTACAGGGTACTTCATGGTCATGGTTAGAGTAATGCTCGGTTTCCTGTGAAACTGTCATAATAGACTCCCTTTAGTTGTACTTACCCCGACTACTTTATTGATGACCAGACATTTAGTCTCTCACAACTTCAAATAGGGTGTGAACCGGAGTGGGCATCTGCCCATCTTTACTTTGTGCGTTTACCCTCACCCGATATAACCCTGCTGGTAGGCTATCGGTCGTTAGTACCCATTCCTTTTCCTGTTCTACAAAGTCGAGGGACAGGGCGGGGCGATCGCCAGACACATCCTGAATATCGGCTTTCAGGGTTGCGCCCGCATCGGGTAAGCCGATGAGCCTGGCCCGCAGGGTCACCAGCTCATCTGCCAGGTATAGATCATCCAGGCTCAAGCTAATGGCGGTTTGCGGTTCAGCTTTTCTGACATCCGATAGGGTGTACTGGCTGATGCGGAGGGTGTTGAGCAAATTGTCTAAAACCTGGGCTTGATTCTGCAAAGAGCCATGCTGCTCAGCAATGAAGAAGTTGTCAAGATTCTGCGATCGCTCAATGGGGATAGCCGAAACTTTGGGCACCGTACCGTCTCCATCACCCAGATCAGAGCGATTTTGCAGCACCTCTGGTAAAGCTTCGCTAGCGGTTAGTTTGCCGTTCAGAAGGGTAGCCGACTGTAGCGTCGGCTGCTGCACACCAGAAATGGGAACGGTGGCAAATGCACTGAGATACCGCTCATCCTTGAGATGCTGTTCAACGGCGGCTTCAATTTCCCGATGGAAGGCCAGGGCGTCCTGTGCTCTTAGCTTGTCAACGTTAGGCAGATTATCTATTTCAGCAATCCGGTGGTACTCGCCGTCGGTATTGATTACCTTGTAAATGGGCAGGAGCTGGTAGATGGAAGTGAGCGATCGCATCACCTCGGTCAGGTCCAGGAATAGCATTTTATACCCATTTGCCAGGAAGTTGACCGCATTGAGCGAACCCCGATAGGGGGTACCAAAGGTAAATAATGCCCGGCTATCCTGCCAGCCCTCCAGCACTTCCAGGTAATAGCGGGAAACTAAACCGCCCATGCTGTGGGCCATCAACACCACCTTGGCATCGGCAGCGCCACTACTTTCTCGCCAGCATTTGAGGCGTTTATCAATTAGCTTTTTCAAAATGCGGGCATTGGCCCGATTATCCCGTCGCCAGTCGTAGGGAAACTCGTAGAAATTAGCGGCTTTGTCCTCCGGGTCGTTATGAATATCACCGGGGGTAACGTCAAAGTTGTCCGTAATCAGTTTCGCGGTTCGCGTATAGCCGTCAATCTTCCAAAGCCCAGGGATAAGGTGCGTGTCTTGAACCAGGGCTGTGGCCTGAATCCCATCCCCCAGGCTCTCGGCTTCCGGGTCATCCTGCTCTAGCTTCAGGCTTTGAACGGCTTTCCCTGCCCTGGTCAAGAACTGCCAGAAAGCTTGCCCAGAAACTGCCCACAAATCCTTCCCATCCTTCTGCAACACGCTTCCGGTGATGCCAGGCAGGATGATAATTAGGTCCTTCATTGGCGCTTTAGCTACCATCGAAAATCTCCTCTTTAAGTATTGGATAAAACAGGTGGAACGTCGGGTGGGCGCTGCCTACCACAGCCTTGCGGCTCAAATAGTGAGCAAATGATGGGGCCACTCCCACCTTACTTAAGTAGAACTACATTGAAAAACGAAGGTTAGAAAACCAGGGCGCTTCCCCGGTTTTCTAACATGAATTTAATTGTGCTGACCTACTTATTGCTGAATTGTAATTTGAATCTGCTGCGTTACCCACTCAGCGTTCGGATCTGGTTCATAGATAGCGGCACGGGTTAGTGAGGGAGCCATCCCAGGCTCCTCGCCAACGGCTTCCAGGAGCTTACCAAAGGCGCTCCGAAGGCCACGGGTTGCCTCAAAGCTACGTTTAATCTCCTGGTCGAGGGACGGTAGCTTGAGCCAGCGAAAATCCGCAGGCCCACGGGTGGCAAACAGTTTGAGCATTTCCTTCGCCTGACGATATCCCTCGCCTTCGGGAACTTTGAAGCGTAATGGTGTTTCCACCGTTTCCTGCGGTACTAGCTGGTAGAAGGGGGCGTCGATACCCCGCAGCGGAATCTGGGAAATTTCCCAGGTCGGCTCCAGGTCGAGTACGGCGACATTGAGCGCTTGAGGCGAAACGTTTTTCAGATGGAGATACACTTTGCTACCCTGCTGCAAGGTAATGTTGCTCTGATTAGGAAACGGCTGTTTGTTCTGATCGAGCAAGACAAACTCAAGGGCATCGGCCAGTTCAGAGGCTGGATTGTCCAGTTCCTGCACTGATTGGTACTTCGCCAGGTGAACCAGCCGCTTGACGACTTCCTTGGGAGAGTCTGGATGACCAGTTTGAAGCGGCGGATTCAAGTTTTCCAGCGGTAGTCCAATACAGATTTCATACTCACCATTTCTACCCACGGCCACCTGGTAGTGGCCCTCTTCCCCCTCCTCGACCTCAGTGACCCAGCCGTTTTCAGTCAGGGCCTGTCGCACAGCCGCTAATGCCTGCTTTTGGGCGTCAACCAGCTCCTGGGTCGGCAGCTCATTGTCGCCATCTCCCAGTTGCTTCTGGTCAAACAGGCGTACTCGACGCACCAAATCCGCTGGCGCAGACAGCAACACCGCTGGCGCACCCTGCTCGATTTCGTCTTTAACGTCAATACCGCCCTCCGCCTCTGCCAAAATTTTGGCGTAGGCGCTGGATGCTTCTACTTCCGTCACCTCTACGATCGCCAACTGCTTTTGCCGATCAGTAAAGTCAGTAGCGGGAGTATTTAATGGATAAATTGCAAATCGGGTGCCATTGCCCAAACCGCTCGCCAATCCAGCATTCAGCTTTACCTGCTTTTGACTGGCATTAACACTGGTCACGATTACCGTGTATTGGGTCGAAACGATGTCGCTTCCCAGGACAGAGCGATCGCCCTCCCCTAGTAGCATGGGTAATTGGCTGGGAAACTTACTCTGAATCTTGGCCCCAATGCGGTCGTAAAGGGTTTTGTAGGTGAGGGTTCCTGGAATGGTGCTCAGGGTGTCAATCATCCAGTAGGTGAGGGCACCGTGGCGATCCTTCCCATTCACGGCATACTCAAAGGCAAACTCGGTGGGTCGGCAGGCGGCCAGCAACACGTACTCCCTCGATTCGGGTACCCAGGAGGTGCGATTGGTGTCTTCGGTGAGCGATCGCCAGTTGCTCATCAGTTCTTCACGGGAAGCGACCAGGCTCTCTTGCCCACGGGTAGCCGTATCGACTTCATTGGAGCCACGGATGTCACAATCCCCACGAGTTGCCCCCCCAGAATGACAGCTATCCAGAACCACGGTGACAACTAACCCTTTATCCGTCATCCGCTTGAGCAACGTAGCTAGCTCAACATCCCGGAGATATTGCCCGTTTTGCTCCCCAATGTCCATGGGTACAAGTCCTTCATCATTCTGCCCTTCCCCTTTTAACTCTGAGTAAAGGGTAGTCGCTCGGCCTCCATGTCCAGCGTAGTGAATATACACCTGCTCTTGAGGTTGAGCTTTTTCAGTAATCTCTTTAAACGTGTTGACAATGTTTTGGTAGGTGGGTTCTCGCCCTTGAGCTGCTCTCGCTTCTAGCAGCGCGGTGTCTTGCGGGTTGGAAGATGTCAGCTTATAGATGCGCTCCTCTGGAAGCTTTAGCGTATCTTTAAGGAAAGTGTAGACCAGGTTAATGTCTCGGACTGCCCCCTTAAGGCTCTTATAGAGCTGATTGGGTTTATAGTAGTCAATCCCGATGAGTAGGGCATAGATGTTGGGTACTGGGTTGGCCATTGGTTCTCCCTTGCGTTACACATTTGTAGGTAAAGCGATACCTTTGCTCTGGTAGAACATTTGATTTCTACCCAAAGCATCCAGGGTTAGGCAGGTTTTCTGACAGGTGCTTGTGCTAACTTTACCATCCAGAGTTATACCCTCTACAAAACTTTAGAGAGCAGCATTCGTCAGGGATTGAGGGCAGACAAGGTGGCCAGGTGATGCAATTAGTGGGGTATCCATTTAAGCCGAGAAATCCTGGTGGGATAGGGAGTCAGAATTCAGGAGTCAGAATTCAGGAGGAAACTGGCTTCTGGCTCCTGGCTCCTGAATTCTATTCTGAGCAAAGCTTCCCCCCTTAAGTTGATATCCTCGAAATAAGTTACCGGAGCGCTAAAATGGCAGGAGAGCTACCCAACGACGATGACTAACGAGATACCAGAACATGCGGAGCAACCCGTGAAGGGCGATCGCCAGCAACCAGGGAGCCAAGCGGCAGGTGGAACGGCGGCAAGTGGGGGCCAGGGAGCCATTTTCAACATCTCGGCTAGCAACATTACCAACCTTACTGGGGCTGGAAATATTCACTATCAAGAAGCGCTTCCCCAACCTTTGGTTGCTGACGAAATAATCAGGGTGCGTGATGAACCAAAAGCAGTGAAGACCATTCTGGTTCTGGCGGCAAATCCCCAGGAAACTTCTCCCCTGCGGTTGAGTGAGGAGGTGCGGCGGCTGCGACTGGGGTTAGAACGGTCTCGCGATCGCGATCGCTTTACGCTACAGGAGCGCTGGGCCGTCACAACTACAGACATGCGACGGGCGCTGCTAGACTGCTACCCCCAGATTGTCCACTTTTCGGGGCATGGCGTTGGCACTGAGGATTCGGGCCACGACTCACCCGCTACTCGCAAGTTTACGGCGATGTCAGACACCCCAACCGCACTGGAAGGGCTGATGTTTGAGGATGAAACGGGACGGCCCCAATTAGTGGCGGCAGAGGCGATCGCCAGTTTGTTTGCCCTGTTCAGCGATCAAATTGAATGTGTGGTGTTAAACGCTTGTTATTCTGAGGCACAGGCACGGGCGATCGCCCAACACATTCCCTATGTCATTGGCATGAAACGCGCCATTGGTGACAAAGCGGCGATCGAGTTTGCCATCGGCTTCTACGATGGATTACTAGCGGGGCGATCGGTGGAGTTTGCTTACAAATTAGGGTGCAACGCAATTCAACTGGTCGGCATTCCAGAGCATTTAACTCCTTTATTGATCAGTGCTTGAGCATTACAGCTAGTCACTTTTCAAATATGCTCTAGGGTATCAACTTAACTATTTGCGGAAATGGAAGTTGAATTCAGTTTTTTGGTGGATTCTTGAGTTGAGCGATCGCCCCCTGGATGACGTTTACCAGTGGTGTACCTGCCATTGCCTGCATAATCGGCTGACCTTCTTGCAATAAGTAAGCTCGAAACGTTGGATCGGCTTCGGCCTCTGCCAAAATCAACTGTTGCATTAGCTCCAGTTGATCTGCGCTGGTAGTTGCTACTTGCTGCTGCTTAACCAACTGCACAAATTGTTTAACAATGGGAGCAACCTGTTTGCGATCAGTGCCATAAGTAACAATGTCACGCACTTGCTGGGCAGCAGCAGTGTACTCGATATTGCCGCTGCCAGTGAGATTTGTGATGGTGCTACCGGTGATAAAGAAGCTATTACCAAAACTTTTTTTGCTTAATTCCTTGAGAGCTTCGGCTTGAGATTGTGACACTCCAGCTAATTGTTTGACCAGTTGTTCACTTTCGAGCAACCGCTGTTTTGTTTCCTCATAATTTTTATGCAAGGAATCCTTAATGCTTGCCTCTAGTTGTTGCTCGTGACGGCTTACCTGGTGAACCGCGCTCAAGCGTTGCTCTAAGGTTAATTCAACCGTGGGATCTTGGCTGACCACCTTCACGACCCACAGGTTTCCTCGGTGCTCAATTCCATTTAATTTCAGTTGTAAGTCTGGCTCTTGATTTCGCAATTTATCAAATGCCAGGCTGAGGGCCGTATAACTGAAGTCGTCACCTTTGAAGATAATTTCTAATTCATTCTCCGGCTCATGAAACAGGACGGCAAATTCACCTGGTTCAAAGTTGCGTCCAATAGGGTAGCGATCGCTTGGCTGCCCATTGCGATATTTGCGGTAGACATAATCGCAGCGCACATTCACAAATTTTGTCTGGCTGCTAACGCTCCAATCTTCGATGCAAACACCAGTTAAATCGGCATCTTTAAAGTTTGCCCGAGCCGACTGGGCGCGAACCAGGTGAACATCCCGCAAATCGGCTCCAGTAAAGTCGGTTCCAGTGAGATTGGCGTCGGTTAAATTTGCCCGCCGCAGGTCGGCATATCCGAGGTCGGCATCAACCATTTCGGTACGAACTAACCAGGCTTCGCGTAGATCAGTATGTTGTAGATCGGCGTCAATTAAATTGCTATCAGTCAGGTCAAACTCTCGCATATTGGCATCGCGGAGGTAAGCTCCCTGCAAGCACAGGTCTCTGAAATTACGATCGCGACTGGTGGCATGTGTCAGCAATCGCTGCACTTTAGGATTGTCTAGATCGAGGTAGCGGCAATCGACACGGGCGCGTTCTAGCCCAGTGGCCTGCTGAAAGCAGGTGCGATAGAGCTTTTCTGCCCGCAGATCTGTATTGGCAAGGATGGCCCCCTGGAAATTAACCCGGCTCAAATCTAAGTTGTAAACCGACGTTCCTGCCCAAGACCCAACCGCCAGTGCCCACTCACGAAATACATCGGGCGATCGCCAGGGAACCTGCCACTTATGGTTGAGCCACCAGGCCGCCAGAGCCATCCCCAATCCCCAGCTCAGACCTGTGGCGATCGCCACCCCATTTGCCCAGAGAGGCACGGTTCCATATGAGCACTCTAACTCGGTTACAGAGCTTCCATTAGAAACAAGAGATCCCAGAACTGCACTTACAGCGGTCAATCCGATTAGCAGTCCTTTCACAAGCCTCGGTGCGGAAAACAGGACGTCCAGAGTGGCGATCGCAAACCGAAATAGGATATGGGTAAGAAACGTGAGTCCCCACATCAAGCTGATGGTAATGGTAAAAGACAATAAAGCACCCTGAGAAGAGGAGAGGGTGCCTGTTGTGATCAACATCCCGTAAACTACAGTTGCCAGGGTCAGGGCGATCGCCAGCGCCACTATACTTCTGCTGATCGTCTGGGTGAGCAGCACCACCAACCAAACCACCATCACTCCCAGCACGAAGCGGGATTCGGTTGGGTCGCCACAGATGAAGCTCGAATCGGACAGCACAACCGAATTGGAAACGCTATCAAACCCGATTCCAGCGCCTAAAAAACACAACAGAAACGTTGTGATCCAGCAGACCAGAAATAGCAATACGGTGGCGCTACCTTTGCTCCAACGACTTTGTCCGGCGACCGCCTGGGCCAAATCGAGCGGCAGAGTAGACTGAGTAAACCGTCGCCCTCGAATGTCCTTTTGATAAGTTTTTTGTAGTTCGGTAAGAGTCACGTCTGGGATCGCGGTAGAAGTCAGCTATTAGTCAACTCAATAGCAATCTAGCATCCAAATATAGATTTTACTTGGGAAATAGAGTAATATCTACCCGATAAGCATAGAACAAGATTAAACTCTGGCGGTCGAAAAGTCGAAAGATTTTGCGGTGGGCTGCTTCGGCAGTTCGATATCAGCAGGTTTCTATCGACGAACAATCCCATCAACAGGAAGATAAGTGGCTGGACATAAGTAAAGCAGCCGGGGGCACCCCACATCTGTTTTATTTATGGCTACCTACTTACTTTAGGTTTAGGAGATGTCCCAGATTTGCAATGTTGAGTTGACTTTGGGCTGCCTCCTCATAGGTTCGTATGATTCTTCATTCCACGGGAGCACCATTATGTCGAGTATTGATGTAGATGGCAAAGGCGGCAATGCAGTAGCCAGGGCTTCTCGGCATGGAACACGTTGGCTTCTACAAGGTAGGCGCGGTTTCAGAATTGGTAGAAGGTTCATCAAAATCACAACCAAAGGCGTTGATGGGAATGAAATCTATGACGAAACCCAAGAATCGGAGGATATCCTGCTTGAAATCCTGCAAGAACGGCTGAGAACTCGCCGTCAATCTACCTTCAGTCTGGGGAATGCTGATGATTTCGAACCCGTATCATTTTTAGAAATTGGGGCAAAAAGTAGTCAGACCGTCTGCCGTATTGCTCGCTACCTATCGCTGTCTGAATTTAGGGAATTGATGCAGTCTTTCGCCGATGCTCCAAACATGGACAAGGATTATACGGCGAATAACCTGATCAGTATTCTAGGAATTCCCGAGCAACTGGCTTTGGAGATTTTTGAACCCGCCCCTGAAAAGCCGCTGAGTAGTCTCTCTCCCTTAGAAGCCATTGACAAGCTGCGAACGAACATGACAGACAATCGCCTGACGCGCATCAATCCTGTCGCGCTAGGCACCGGTTTTTTGGTGGGCGGGAGCCACTTGATGACCAACAACCATGTGGTCGCCTCTCCCGAAGAAGCCCGAAGCTGTGTGGCACAGTTTAACTATGTGCAGGATGCCCTGGGTGGGGCGACAACGGTTATTGAGTATGAACTCGACCCAGAGGTTTTGTTTGTCACCAATCCATCGCTAGACTATACCCTGGTTCAACTTAAAGCAGGGATGATGACTCGCCCTGCCGGTTTT
>JAYKGU010000159.1:0-11427 GCA_035285585.1 Synechococcales cyanobacterium | reverse complement strand
GGGATTACGACCTGGAGGCGGCAGAAGGCCAGCTCACCATCGATCTGCCGGAGTATGAGGCCCAGGTTTTTGTGTCCTGATGGCGGAACTTTAATCAACCGGGCGTCGCCAGCCAGGAAATGGCCATCCCCAGGGCCGACCCGACAAAGACCTGGACGGGGGTGTGGCCCAGCAGCTCTTTCAGCCGATCTTCGTTGAACTCAGGCTTTTCGCTGAAAAGCTCGTCCACAATTTGATTCAAAATGCGGGCCTGCTGTCCGGCGGCCTGCCGCACACCAGCGGCGTCATACATCACGATCACGGCAACGACAAAGGCGATCGCAAATTCTGGACTGGCCCACCCCAAACTCTGCCCCACCCCCGTTGCCAGGGCGGTGACAAAAGCCGAATGGGAGCTGGGCATGCCCCCCGATTCAAACAGCGTCTGTACCCTGACCTTCCCCTGGATAGCCAGCTCAATCACCGGTTTGAGGCACTGGGCCACCAGGCAGGCAATAAGCGCCACCACGAGAATCTGGTTGTCCAGGATGCTGAGGAAGTCCCGCATGGTGTTCTTTGCGTCCTAATGGGTTCGGGCGGTGATGAAATCAGCCAGGGCCATGAGCGGCAGGGCGCGATCGCCATAGGATGCCAGGGTGTCTTTAGCGGCGTCCACCAACTGCTGGGCTTTCCGCTTTGATTCCTCCAGCCCCCAGATGCTGGGATAGGTGGCCTTTTGCGCCTGCAAATCTTTGCCAGCGGTTTTGCCCAACTCGGCCTGGGTGGCGGTGATATCCAGCACGTCGTCAACGATTTGGAAGGCCAGACCAATGTTCTGAGCGTAGGCGGTCAGGTGCTTCACGTCCAGCTCAGAAGCTCCCGCCAAAATTGCCCCCGATACCACCGCCGCCTCCAGCAGCGCCGCCGTTTTGTGCTGGTGAATGAAGTCGAGGGTTTCGATGGAGACATCGCTGCGCCCTTCACACTCCAGGTCAACGGACTGGCCGCCCACTAACCCGGCAGCCCCCACCGCCCGACCTAACCGGGCAATAACTTTCAGCACCCGCTCCGCTGGCACGTCCTGGGTGCGGGTGGCCACATGCTCAAAGGCGTAGGCCAGCAGCCCGTCTCCAGCCAGAATGGCGATCGCCTCGCCGTAAACCTTGTGGTTGGTGAGTTTGCCCCGGCGATAGTCGTCGTTGTCCATCGCTGGTAAATCGTCATGCACCAGCGACATGGTGTGAATCATTTCCAGGGCGCAGGCGGTGGGCATGGCCATCGCCACCGTACCGCCACTCATCTCGCAGGTGGCCAGACAGAGGATGGGGCGTAGCCGCTTACCACCCGCCATCAGGGAGTAGCGCATGGATTCGTAGATGGTTTCCGGGTAGACGACCTGAATCGATTGGTCGAGGGCCTGCTCAACCAGGGTCTGGCGATCGCCCAGGTAGGTTTTGAGATCAAAATCAAATGGCGGCGGTTGGACGTCAAGACGGTCATCCGGCGCAACCGCCCGCAGATTACTGGAAGGTGTCATGTCATCACCCCATTGACTAAATTTGCAGTTTCAGCTACTACACCGAAAACCGTTGGCGATAGCTCCATACTGTATTGTGCAACAGCATGGCCACCGTCATCGGCCCAATTCCTCCCGGTACGGGAGTTATCCATTGGGCAATTGGCGCAACGGCGTCAAAGTCCACATCCCCCACCAGCCGAGACGTGCCCGTGGGTTCTGTGAGCCGATTGATGCCCACATCCACCACTACCGCCCCCGGTTTAACCATGTCGGCAGTAATCAGGCCGGGACGTCCGACCGCAGCAATGAGAATATCGGCACTGCGGACTACCGCCGCCAGGTCAGGCGTCCGGGAGTGGGCAACGGTGACCGTGGCGTTTTCGGCCAGCAGCATCAGCGCCATTGGCTTACCCACCAGAATGCTCCGCCCCACCACCACAGCATGTTTGCCGCTGATGGGGATTTGATAGTGGGCCAGTAGTCGCATCACCCCAGCCGGGGTACAGCTTTGCAGCCCGACCTCACCGCGCATGAGCTGCCCCAGGTTGTAGGGATGCAGCCCGTCCGCGTCTTTATGGGGCTGAATTTGATTGAGCAGGGCCACCGCATCCAGATGGGAGGGCAGCGGCAACTGAATCAAAATGCCGTCAACCTGGTCATTTTCGTTGAGGGACTGAACAAGGGAAGCAAGTTCATCCTGGGTGGTTTCAGCGGGATAATGCCGCCCAAAGGAGGCAATCCCCACCCGCTCGCAGGCTTTTTCTTTACCGCGCACATAGGCGGCGCTGGCGGGATTGTCGCCCACCATGATGACCGCCAGTCCGGGCGATCGCCCAATTTTGGGAGACAGCTCTGCCACCTGCTGGGCCAGGTCAGCCTGCACTTTGCTAGCGAATGCTTTACCGTCTAGTAAACCAACCATGTTCTGGAGTAAGGTCAACGTTGGAGAACGTTTGCAAGAGTTCTAGTCTAGTCTCTCAAATATTCGGTTCTTCTATACCGGTTCCGGCTCCAGATCGTGACTGACGGTAACAATCCCAAAGCATCTCGAAGCGACCATGAGGCAATTATCCAGAATTCGTTCTGCCGCTACGCTATCGCTGAGGCTACTGCTGATTGCGAGTCTGATGGGGTGCCAAGGCTCGCAGGCTAGCTGGAGCAGCGGCCCACTCAGACTGTTCAACCGGGTACAGCCCATTCAGAACCTGCAGGAGCGGGTTGAGGCTGAGCCTGCACGACCACGTCGGGTTCGCTTGCAGGGAACGGTGGGCGATCGCGTCCCGTTGCTAAACGGTCAGGTCTACCAGCTCACAGACGCCACGGGCAGCATCTGGGTTGTGACAACGGATACGACCGTTACGTCGGGGGAACGGCTGCTCATTCAGGGGCAGGTTCACTACGAGGCGATGGCCGATTTAGGGAGTCGCTGGGGGGAAGCCTATATTGAGGAGTTGGAGCAAATCCGACGCGAGTAGGATATTTGCAGAGAGGACTAACGATGGATATTAACGACCGTAAATCCAATCTGGTGGAAGTGGCGATCGCCATCCTGTACCAGAACAATCAGTTTCTAATGCAGCTTCGAGACGACATTCCCGGCATTGTCTATCCGGGGCACTGGGGGTTTTTCGGCGGCCATGTAGAGCCAGGGGAAACCCCCGAAGAAGCCGTTCAGCGCGAACTTTTGGAGGAAATTGGTTATGCTCCCCCAATCGTTGCCCCCTTCAGCCGTTATCAAACCGATGGAGTAGTGCGTCACGTATTCCACGCACCGCTAACGGTTGGGCTGACTGACCTGACTCTAAACGAAGGATGGGATCTGGGGCTGCTGAGCATTGAGGATGTGCAAACTGGACAGCGCTACTCTGAACGAGCGGGCAAGGTCTGTCCCCTGGGCGCACCCCACCAAAAAATCCTGCTTGACTTCTCCAAGTCAATCTCCTATCCCGTCAATAACGTCTGATATATCCGCAGATTTCGCAGATATAGCCCTACGGACTAAGGTTTGAGCGTGGAACCCCCGCGACGCGGGGGTTCCACACCTCTTGAATGTCCTAACGCAAAAGCGTAACGCCATAAACGCAGACAGGGAATTGGCTGGAACGTTATTCGTTTGCGAAATCTATGGATGCATACCCACCGACTCGAAGGGCAGTAAAGTCTTTTTCGCAGAATATCTAAGAGCTGAATCCGGCAAGCACTAGGGCCGCACCCGCCAGCAGGGCCAGCAGGGTCAACACAAAGCCTGCATTGGGGCTGCCTTTCCAGGAGTAATTTTTATCTTTCATAACAGATTCTGACATCTTGTTACACAATTTCTTCTATTGTGACACTTTTTTGCCACTTCTTCAGGCCCCTGTTGGCCTTTCGCTCTAGTCCTTTTGCCGTAAATCTACTGTAGACATCCGATAAGAAATCTATAAGCTTACCTTGAAACCCGTTTGGCTGTGATAAGAATCACATTCCCAGGATGATCCCGATCGTATTGCTACATAGGGCTTGTGGCGATACTTGAATTGACTCAACTCTAGCCGAGTCATCAACAGGGAACACACGACTGGCCGACACCTCCACTGCGCGGAGACTGTCGGTTTTTTTTTAGCGCATCGCCCCCATGGTGTTTTTCCAACACAGCTCCTTCCGCAAAATTTCTAGGGCACGCTGATCGGCTCCGGAAAAAAACGCCTGGTCAATCAGGGCAGAGAGAATCTGCTGGGTCAGCTCGGAGGCAAAGGTGCCGCCACAGCGGAGCAGATGGCTGTAGTAGCTGAACTGGGGGCGCTGGTTAGGATTGAGATGGAATCGGAGCACATCTTCGTGGGTCATCAGCCAGGCGGGCGTATTGATGGGGACGACGACGCGGGGAATACCTTGAAAACCGTGGGGCGATCGCCCCTCTTGGTGCAGGCAGCCCACCAGCACAACGCCCAGCAGGGTTCGCGTCTCGTTAACCAAATCAGGGGTGAATAGGGGATCTGGCTCGCTGGAGAGGCGGGGGCCGCTGCTGAGAAACGTGGGGTTAAACAGTTGAGTATTGTAGATAATGCCCACTGCCCAGTGGCGTCCGGATGTGCCATCTAGATGAGTGTCTTCTTCGAGCTTGATGAAACTGCCAAACCCAAAAGCATCGGCATCGGGTGGTGTGTCTACGGTCAGCGAGTCATCTAACTGCACCACATAGTCGCAGTGGGAGTTTGATTTGACGACTTTTCCCAGGCGCATGGGGTTTGCTCCAAATTTTTCGGGGTTTGGATGGGTCGTCAAACTATCCTAGCGCTGGATGGACTTCTGTACTAGCGGCTGTTGGTCAAATCCAGTTAAAACCCGTTCCAACAAGGGCAGGAGGCGATTCACCTGCTGGACGCGAATCATCACATCCCACAAGGGTTCCAGCTTTTTCCAGGCTCCTGCGTAGATCAGGTGACGGAGGCAATCGCGCCATTCAGTTTTCGTCCAGGCTCCCTGAAAAATATGGTGCCAGCGGTAAAACTCCCGGCTCCTACTGCTGGGATACGACCACCCATGCTAACCGGGGCGATCGCCCCTTATCGTCCCCCTATTTCAGGGAACAGGAAATTATTAAGAAAATGTGATGGTCTGACACAAATTGTTGTCCTCCAAACCGATGGAAAAGCCCGCCCCCAGGGGAACTCTGAAGACAAGAAATTTGGAGGACTGCCGCAATGATCACTGCTGCACTACGCAACCTGACCCTGGCCGCTGCGATCGCCCTTCCCCTGGTGGCCATCGGTGGCCAGCGGGCCAATGCCCAGGAATACTACGGGGCGATCGCCCGTTCCCCGAGTACCCAGGCCCACGGGTTTTCCTACGACTACGCCAATCAGCGAGCCGCCGAAACCCGTGCCCTGCGGGAATGCGAAAGCCAAGCCGGTACCGGCGACTGCGAAGTGATGGTGTGGTTCCGCAATGCCTGTGGCGCGCTGGCCGAAGCAGCCAATGGAGCCGCTGGCAGCGGGTGGGGGGCTAACCGCGCCCTGGCCGAAGGCTACGCCCTGGAGAGCTGCTACGGCGTTGGCGATGGCTCGTGCCGCATCACCCGCTGGGTTTGCACGACCCGCTAGAGCGCTTTGTCTTAGACCCGCACCGGAGAGGGTTCCCGCTTGCCCATCTTGCTGAGAATGCGCTCCGCAATTTGAGGGGCGGTGAGACCTAAGTCGGCTTTAGATTCATCGGGCTTGGCGTGGTCGACCAGCTCATCCGGCACGCCAATGCGGGTGACCGGCACCAGAATCTCAGCATCCAGCAGAGCTTCGGCAATGGCAGAGCCAAAGCCGCCCATAATGCAACCCTCTTCCAGGGTGACTACCCGGCCAATGCGCTGGGCCAGGGGCAGGATGAGTTCCGTATCCAATGGCTTGACAAAGCGGGCGTTGATGACAGTTGCTTCGACGCCATGCTCACTGAGGACTTCAGCGGTTTGCATCGCCGTGTAAACCATCGAGCCATATCCCACCAGCAAAACGTCGTCCCCATTGCGCAAAATTTCCCCCTTGCCAATGGGGACGGGTTCCCAGCCCTCTTCCGCCAGGGGCACGCCAAAGCCACTGCCTCGGGGATAGCGCATGGCGATCGGGCCAGCGGTGTGGTTGACCCCGGTCACCACCATGCGCTGCAGCTCGGCCTCGTCCTTGGGGGCCATGATCGTCATATTGGGGATGCAGCGCAGATAGGCGATGTCGTATAGGCCCTGGTGGGTCGGCCCATCAGCCCCCACGATGCCTGCCCGATCGATACAGAAGAAGACGGGCAATTTCTGGATGCATACATCGTGGATCACCTGGTCGTAGGCCCGCTGCAGGAAGGTGGAGTAGATAGCCGCCACTGGGCGCATGCCTTCGCAGGCCATCCCTGCCGCCAGGGTCACGGCGTGCTGCTCGGCAATGCCTACATCGATGTATTGGTCTGGGAGCTTGTTGTGCAGCTTATCCAGACCGGTGCCGGTGGCCATGGCGGCGGTAATGCCAACAATTTTGGGATTATTTTCGGCCAGCTTCACCAGGGTATGGGCGAACACTTTGGAGTAGCTGGGGGGCTTGGGTTTGCTGGCGGGATAGGCTTTGCCAGTGGCCAGGTTAAAAGGATTTTGGGCGTGGTAGCCCACCTGGTCTCGTTCGGCGATCGCATACCCTTTCCCCTTTGTGGTCGCTACATGCACCAATACTGGGCCAACATGCTTATGGGCCTGCTGGAAGGTGGCAATCAGCTCCTCCAGGTTGTGCCCGTCCACCGGCCCCATGTAGGTAAAGCCCAGCTCTTCAAACACGGCCCCTACTTTAGAAACCGCCAGCCGCTTCATCCCCTCCTTCAGCCGGTTCAGCTCTGGGGTGAGGGAGTCGCCCACAAAGGGCAGGTGCTTAAACTGCTCCTGCAAGTTATCGGAGAGGAACTGCATCGGCGGGCTGAGGCGCATTTTGTTGAGGTAGCGAGACAGCGCCCCCACATTGGGAGAGATGGACATGTCGTTGTCGTTGAGCACCACCATGAGGTTGGTGCGAGGGAGGTGGCCAGCGTGGTTGATGGCTTCCAGCGCCATGCCCCCTGTTAGCGCTCCGTCCCCAATCACCGCGACCACTTTGTAGTTCTCGCCCTTGGTATCCCGTGCCAGGGCCATGCCCAGGGCCGCAGAGATGCTGGTGGAGGCATGGCCGGCCCCAAAGTGGTCAAACTGGCTTTCCGAAAGCTTGAGGTAACCTGCGACGCCGTCTTTCTGGCGCAGGGTGTGGAACTGGTTGTAGCGGCCCGTAATCATTTTGTGGGGGTAAGCCTGGTGCCCCACGTCCCAAACCACCTTGTCGCGGTCGAGGTCAAGGGTTTGATAGAGGGCAATCGTAAGTTCAACGACTCCCAAGCCAGGGCCAAGGTGCCCTCCGGTTGCAGCAACAGTTTCCAGGTGCTTTTCGCGGATCTGGCGAGCAACCTGCTTGAGTTGATGAATCGACAGACCATGAAGCTGATTGGGATGGGTCAATTCACTCAGGTGCATAGTCAAAAATTACCTTTCAAATCTCTTTAATAGCGGTGTTTGTGGCTCTTTTTACTCTAATCCAATCCGGGGCAACGATTAGTGTTGCTTTACCAATGTATTAGGTAAACTTATGAGCCACGGTCAAAACAGCGTTTTCAATGGAGCGATCGCACCTCTACCCGCCTCAGAGGTTGGGTTCCCGCTTTAAGCAAGCCAAATTGAGCGGGAGAGTGGACCGCTGAGTGCCCCACTGTCCCACCTTAAGTCCCGCCTTAATTTGGTACCGATGTTCCATAGAGAAGCAGCGTGGAGATGCATTGATGAACCCAAAGCAGAAACTTATCCACTTAGTCATAGGAGGATATCGTAAAAAACTCCAAAATCCCGAAAAGGTTTCTGACGGTTTCTTGCGTTTTGCTAAGAACTTAACAGAAATCTCCCCTGCGTGCCGCCTGTTGCATAACTTCTGCCGATGTTTTTTGCTTTGCAGCGCTGCCCACGGGTTCGGTGCCGAGACGGTGTAGTGGCGATCGCCCTTCCCCTTAAACACTGTTATTAAAGCAACCTCTTTTCCCTGCGACTCGCAAAACCACTGAAGCAACAGCCACCGGACATGGGCATTCTGAAATGAGGAAAAGATTGAGAACAGAGGCTAGTTTGAAACTTTGAGCCTGTTTAGAGGTTCCGTCTGATTCAACCTCTTACGTTCGTTTCCACACATTCCCTACGGAATCATCTCCGTAAGCGAATCCCCTCTCCTGCACCGCAGATATCCGGATCGATCGCTCTACCCTGGATAAATCCTATGGGGTGGATTGATCTAGCCAGGCTATTCCTGCTCCATCGACTCGCCGTGTCAGTTGTTCTTCATGAGTGACTCTATGACAGAAGCACGCCGTCCTCCCAAGCCACCGATCGCGCCACCGCCGCCACCAGGGCGGCCCATGTCCAGACCAGGGCCATCGCCAGTAGGGGCATCTGCATCCCAGGCTCCAACCCAAACTCTGTCCGCTCCCTCAGAAACCATCATTAAACCTAACCCCGGTGTGGCGGCCAAACCCAGCGCTCCCCCTGGTATACCGTCCAGACCACCAGCGCCCCCCCCGCCCGCTGCGGCTAAACCAGCACCCGCTACACCACAGCCGGTTGCCCCCCCGCCCCCAGGGAACCCTCCAGCTCCACAGTCGAATCGGCGGCAGCGTGCTCCTGGTGCACCCACCCTGGAGCAAATTGTCAAAGAGGCGTATGACAAAGGCTATTCCGATATTCACCTGGGGGTTGGGGAAGTGCCTCGGTTCCGCGATCGCGGCGAAATCATGCCCACCGAGTATCCCGTCACCGACAAGCCCACCTTTTATAGCTGGATTGCCGAAGTGCTACCTGAGCCAGAGATCCAGAAGTTTAAGGATACGCTCGATTATGACGGTGCCGCTGACTACGAATTCGCCCGGGTCCGGATCAACCTGTTCGACACCCTGCTGGGGCCAGCGATGGTCATGCGCTTGATCCCGAAGAAAATTCTGACCCTGGATCAACTCAATGCCCCGTCCGTGTTCCGCGACATCTGCCACTATCACAAAGGGCTGATCCTGATCACCGGCCCGACCGGATCGGGTAAATCCACCACGATGGCGGCGATGATTGACTACATGAACCGGGAGATGCCGAAGCACATCATCACCATTGAGGACCCAATCGAATTTGTCCACCAGAGCCGCAAGTCCCTGATTAAACAACGGGAGGTGGGTCAGCACACACAGAAGTTTGACGCCGCCCTGAAGGCATCCCTGCGGGAAGACCCAGATCTAATTCTGGTGGGAGAAATGCGGGATAAGGAAACTGTGAATACGGCCCTCAAGGCAGCCCAAACCGGACACCTGGTGATGGGAACCCTGCACACGAATAGCGCCGTGAAAACCATCGAACGGATTTTGAACCTGTATGAACCTGACCAACAGGGGCCTATGCGGGTGTCCATTGCGGAATCGCTGGTGGCCGTCATTGCCCAGGGTCTGTGTCGTACCACTGATGGCAAGCGGGCCGCTTTCCACGACATCATGATTAACACCGACGCCATCAAAGACTACATTATGAAAGGGGCACTCGACGAAATCGAAGCCCTGATTCCCAAATGTACCTTTGACGGGATGTGTACCATGAACCAATCCCTCTACAAGCTTTACGAATCGGGCCGCATTACGGAGGAAACTGCCCTGGAAATGTCTCCTAAGCCCAACGAAATGGCACAAATTCTCCGAGGTCGCGTGTAACAGTGAGTTCTTCAGCCATTTCCGCCTCGGCGTTGTTTAAGGGCATCGCCCTGTTTACACCGGGGGGAGATCTGGTGTACTGTATTGACCCGAAAAAGCAGAATCGGTGGCATCTCCAGCTTTGTGCAACCCTTCAGGAGTTGCTGGGGCTGGCTGAGCCACCGCATTTTTTAGCAACTTGCTATGCCGCCACCATTGACCGCTGGCAGGATCCCCACACGGGCATCATCCACACCCTGGCAGAAGCGTCACCCCGAGTGCTGCATCACCAGGTGCTGCTCAATGCCGTTTTTGGTATAGATAACCTGGAGTGGCTTCCCACATCCCTATCTATGGATCTCTGTGACCCGGCCCTGCTTGACCGTTATCAGATCCAGTTTCCCGAGCTGTGGGTGAGCCATGACCTGATTGTGCGGGCCGAGGAGATCGGGCTGGGGGATCGCAGCGTACTACGTTCGGGACAGCCAACGCCCACCCATGCCCCTGCGGATCTCACCTGGGCACCTGACGCTCAAGCGGAACCCTCCCAGGGCTATGTGTTTCGCTTGTTCGTTGCCGGTCAGAGCGCTGCAACCGAGAAAATTCTGCAGTCCCTGCACCACCTTTTAGAGCAAGCCCTGCAGCAGCCCTATACGCTGAAAGTCATTGATATTTACAAGAATCCGGAGCAGGCTGAGGCCAACCACGTGACCGCCATCCCCACTTTGGTAAAAGCCTGGCCACCCCCAACCAAACGCATTGTGGGCAATCTAGAGAGCGCCCAGCAGTTGATTAATTTTTTGAATGTGCCCGTTGTCTCACGGGAATTCTAAGTAGAACTGCATTGAAAAACGAATGTTAGAAAATCGGGGGAGCGCCTTGGCGGAGCGCTTCCCCGGTTTTCTAACATGAATTTAATTGTGCTGACCTACTTAGGGGTTTAGGAGATTTCCAGGAAAAAACTTACCCTCGGTTGAACGTTTGGTAAGGGCAAATGGCCATTTGCCCCTACATCGTCCGGTCGGATCATTCTCAAAAATCTCCTTAAGGTGATTTCTGAAAACGTCCTATCCGACAAGGTCTTTGACCGGCGTCTCAGATCCGCTGGTGGCGGATTGGGTGACCCCTGGGGGCGCAGATAGCTCATCCTCTGGCTCTGTTTTGACTTCGCCCGTACCATCGACTGGGGGAGCTGTTTCGAGCAATTCATCTGGGACAATTTCCGGCAAAGCTCCAGGCTTAGCTGGGGCATCGGGCAGCAGACCAGATTGAGGATTGCCGGAGAGTCCCGAGCCAGGAGGCGAAGACGGAACCTGGTTTTCCACTGCTGGCTGATCGAGTTCAGTGGGCGCGACTTTGGCAGGTTCTTCCAGGTCTGACACTTCCAGATCAGGGGCAGACTGATTCAGCGTTTCTTGCGGTTGGCGACTGGCAGCTTCCTCCAATTCTTTGATCACAGGTGCTTCCGGCGCAGGAGGCGCGTCTGATTCAGGAGCCGTTTCTACTTCGGAGGTCGCCTCCGGGGCTGGGGATGCTTCGGGGGCCGGAAGTGCTTCGGGAACAATGGGAGCTTCTAACTCAGAGGGAGCTTCTAACTCAGGGGAAGTTTCTACGGCGGCAGGGACTTCTGGTTCCAAACCTTCAGACGGAGGAGCGGCTTCAGCCGCAGGCGCTTCTGGAGGCAACGTGTAGTT
>JAYKGU010000158.1:0-10751 GCA_035285585.1 Synechococcales cyanobacterium | reverse complement strand
AATATGAGATTTTGTTTGTCTCCAGGTTGCCTAAAGCATTGCCCTTTGATCTTTCCCTCTCGCTGGCCCAGGCCCGGTTTCAACACCTCTTAGGGTGTGTATATCGCTGCAAGCTGAGGTGGGGGTTCCAACCAATACCAGTGTACCAGAAGTCCCCCTAAAAGGGCGAGGCTTGTATCCCATTATTTTTGGTCAATTGAATTTAGCAGGTTCAACAATGCCTAAGTTTATTGCCTGGGGCTGCTATTGCGACAACGTACTCGAAAAGCGTGCCCCCTATCGTCAAGCCCACTTGGATGGGCTGGCCCAGCAGAAGGAGTCGGGGGTGCTGATTACCATTGGCCCCACCCAGGATCTGACGCAGTTTTTTGCCATTTATGAGGCTAGAGATGAGGCTACCGTGCGGGATTTGATTGAAGCAGATCCCTACTGGCGCAATGAAATTTGGACAGAGTACACAGTCAAGGAGTGGATTCAGGCAATCTAGGCTAAGCGCCCTGGCAAAAGCGAGTTAGGGAGTCGCCTGGGCCGGAATTGGGTGGGGAGCGCGGCAAAAGGCGATCGCCCCCTGTAAATTGCTGGTTTGGGCGAGGTAGGTGATGGGCGGTCGAGCCAGAGTAACCAGGCGAACTCCCAGGGATTGGGCAATTTGACGCTTGACGTCCTCTCCTCCTGGCGTTCCAGAGGCTTTGGTGATCACGGTGGAAATTTGCCAGTGCTGCCAGAGGGCGCGTTCCAGATCGGCAGACAGGGGAGGGCGCAGGGCAATCAGACGATCGCTGGTAAACCCGGCGGCGATCGCTGCCTCTAAGGCAACAGGAGAAGGCAGAATGCGGGCGAAGAGGGTCATTTGGGTATGCCAATCGCGAAATCGATCCAGGAGGCGATAGCCCAGGGTAAGGAGGACGCGCTGGTGGCGGTAGGAGGGATCGGTGAGCAGGGTGTCCAGGGCATTGAGAGGCAGGGTGACTTCAGCATCAAGCGATGGCTGGTCACAGCTTGAGGGGACTGCTAAAGTAGGGCGTTCGTACCGCAGGTAAGGGATATGGTGGCGAGTAGCGATCGCCATGGCCAGCCGGGAGACCTCAACCGCAAAGGGGTGGGAGGCGTCGAGAATGGCCTCAATCTGCTCCTGAATGAGAAATGGCGTGATTTGCTCCCCATCGAGCCGACCGACCCAAATCCGCAGGCAGTCGCAGTCGGGGTAGAGACGGCGAGCTTCAGGGGTGGTGACAGTGACAGTGCAGGGGACAGACTGCTGGGCGAGCGATCGCCCAATTTGAGCGCTCTCCTGGGTGCCGCCGATCAGCCAGATGCGTCCTGCCATTGCCCCCCCATCTACATAAACTTGATTTTGTAGAGGTGAAAGAGGTCGCCTGCCTGCTGTTTTAGCACCTTGCCACCGTTGGATTTAATCAGGTTCTCCCAGTCGGCCAAGTTCTCCAGCATCACCTCTGCGCCTAGGTAGGTCTCCAGGATGGCCCAGTTTTCGGCGAGTTCTGCCCCGGAGTCAATTACATCAAATACAAAAACACCTTCTGGCTTCAGCACCCGCCGCACTGCTGAGAGGACGCTACTCCAGTAATCCAGCGGATAGTAACAGCTAAAGCCAGTGGCGATCGCCAGGTCAAATGTATTTTCTTCGTACTCAAGCTGGTGGGCCGGAGCAAAGCGAACGCCCTTAAACAGTTTGGAATTGAGCTGAGGCCCCCTGGAGTTGAGGGTGTCGTGGGCCACGCGGCTGATGTCTTGCCCGTGGAAGAAGGCATTCCAGTCGCGCCAGGGGTAGATGAGGAAACTGACGCCACAGCCCAGATCCAGACAGTGCTGCTGTTTTTTAGGCTGGGCCAATTCCCAAAAAGGGGAGGCAATCCGGGCCGCCAGCGCCCCAGATGCCCGTTCTCGAAAAACGGGCATGGCTTCCACTTCGGCGGGCAACTCAAACGGCTCACCCCGATATTCGCGGTTGAAGCGGGTCGCCACCGCCGCCAATTGGGCCTGGAGGGCATCGGTGCGATCGCTCCAAAACAGGGGAAATTCGGTCGGCTTAGACGTTGGCTTGGACATATTCGGACTAGCTCGTAACGGTGTTTGCCCATTGTGACCGAATTGCTTTTTTTGAGCCACCCAGATCTCTTGAGCCACCCGGAACTGGAATTAGCCTTTGAGGGCGCGGTTAAAGTTTTTCCGGTAGGACTTGTTGGTCAGCAGTACGGGCCACAGCAGTGACAAGTAAAGCCGCCCCTGGCTGAAATGGGTGCGATGAAAGCCCTTCCAAAACTTCCAGATGCCGCCGACATAGACAATGATGAGCACAATACCAATCAGTTGCATCTCTGACCTTCCTTATGTTGCCTTTTGGTTGCCTTTTGTTGATGAGGTTGCTTTTGTTGCACCAGGCTGCTTTCGTGACACCAAGACAAGCAGTAACGAAATTGACCTGGAGTGGACTACTTTTGTATCAGGTACTAAACGGTAGATTATGATCGCCCCGTTACATTTCTTTACAACACGCTGATCATGGGAATTAGAAGCGGTGTCAAGTTCTGGAAAGAATCGTAGCTTGCGCTCCGCCTCGGCCCAGATCATCATTCTAATTACAAGTGTAGGTTAACCAACGGAAATCATCGGGGTGATCCCTTATGCTCATTCCAGTATCCTCATTATTTTGTAAGATGCTTCTCAGGTGATTCTTTCGGTGCGCTCAACGGGTTGTCTGTATCGATTCACCCAAATTTTGGGCGATCGCCCAGTTTGAATGCGGATCAACACCGACCCGATGAATCTGTTGCCTTGTTGATGTCGCGGATGGTTAGCCCTTACTTGGAGGAACAAGGAGGATCTATGCGAGCAGTGCTGATGGCTGGTGGCTCAGGAACGCGACTTCGTCCGCTAACCTGTGATCTCCCCAAACCGATGGTGCCAATTTTAAACCGTCCAATTTCAGAGCACATCATCAACCTCTTGAAACGGCACGGCATCTCTGAGGTGATTGCCACACTCTACTATTTACCCGACGTGATGCGGGACTACTTTCAAGATGGCAGCGACTTTGGGGTACAGATCACCTACGCCGTGGAGGAAGACCAGCCCCTGGGAACCGCTGGGTGCGTAAAAAACGTCGCAGAACTCCTTGAAGACACTTTTTTGGTCATCAGCGGCGACAGCATCACCGATTTTGACCTTTCGGCAGCAATTGAATTTCACCGTCAGCGTAGATCCAAAGCCACGCTAGTCCTGGCCCGAGTGCCCAATCCCGTAGAATTTGGGGTTGTCATTACCGACTCAGAGCATCGTATTCAGCGTTTTCTGGAAAAGCCCTCTACTAGCGAAATCTTTTCCGATACGGTCAACACGGGCACATACATCCTGGAGCCTGAGGTGCTGAAATATCTTCCAGAGGGGCAAGAGTCTGACTTCTCAAAGGATTTATTCCCCCTCCTACTCGAAAACGGTGAGCCGATGTACGGCTATGTCGCAGATGGGTACTGGTGTGATGTTGGGCATCTCAATGCTTACCGAGAAGCCCAGTACGATGCCCTCCAGCGCAAGGTCAAACTTGACCTGGGATATTACCAGGAACAGTCGCCAGGGCTATGGTTGGGCACCAACACCCACATCGACCCCTCCGCCCACATCGAAACCCCCGTCATGATCGGCAACAACTGCCGCATCGGCCCACGGGTACGCATCGAAGCTGGAACCGTCATTGGCGACAACGTCACCATTGGCTCTGATGCCGATCTCAAACGTCCCATCGTCTGGAACGGTTCGCTTATTGGTGAAGAGGCTCACCTCAGGGCCTGTGTAACCGCACGGGGCACCCGGATCAACCGCCGCGCCCATGTGCTGGAGGGTGCAATCGTCGGTTCCCTGTCCACAGTGGGTGAGGAAGCCCAAATTACCCCCGAAGTTCGAGTATGGCCAAGCAAAAAAATTGAACCTGGTGCAACGTTAAATATGAACTTAATCTGGGGACAGGTGGCTCGTCGGAACCTATTTGGCCAGCGTGGCGTTTCTGGACTGGCAAACGTTGATATTACGCCTGAGTTTGCGGTGCGGTTAGGGGCAGCATTTGGCTCTACCCTGAAGCCCGGTGCCCAGGTGACGGTTTCCCGTGACCAGCGCAGTATCTCTCGCATGGTGTCGCGATCGCTCATTGCCGGTCTTATGTCGGTGGGTGTGCATGTCCAAAACCTGGAGGCGACGGCGATTCCCATCGCGCGGGTGGTGGTGCCCTCCCTGCAGGTGGAAGCTGGGGTCCACGTGCGGGTGCATCCGGCCCGCCCCGACCACATCCTCATTGAGTTTTTTGACAGTAAAGGCATTGACCTCTCAAAGAGCCGAGAGAAAAAGATTGAAGGGGCTTACTTCAAGGAAGACTTCCGGCGGGTTCCTGTCCACGAAATCGGCAACATGGTTTACCCCAGCCAGGTGATTGATGTCTACAGCACCAGCTTTGAAAAGCGCCTGAATGTTGAAGCAATTCGCAACAGCAGCTCCAAAGTGGTGATTGACTATGTCTACGCCGTATCAGGAGCCGTATTGCCCCGCCTCCTCAACAAGTTTGGCTGTGATGCTGTTGTGCTCAATGCCAGCTTGAGCCAGAGGATGCCCACGGTTGAGGATCGGGAGGTACTGCTCAGCCAGCTTGGCCATGTGGTCGAGGCGCTAAAGGCGAACCTGGGCGTGCAGGTCTCTGCTAACGGTGAACAGCTCATTCTGGTAGATGAGACAGGCAGCGCCATTCGGGGTGAACTGCTCACTGCCTTGATGACCCACATTATTCTGACCGCCCGCCCCCGCAGCTCGGTGGTGGTGCCGGTAAATGCCTCCAGTGCCGTGGAGCAAATTGCCCGTCGCCATGACGCCAACGTCATTCGCACCAAGGCCAACCCCACGGCCTTAATGGAGGCTTCTCATACGAACCCCAACGTGGTGCTAGGGGGCAGCGGTGAGATGGGCTTTATCTTCCCAGAACTGCATCCCGGCTTTGATGCCATGTTCTGCATCGCCAAGATGATCGAGATGCTGACCATTCAGGAGCGATCGCTCGCCCAATTGCGCTCTGAACTGCCCCGCATAGCACACCGTAGCGTTACGGTACGCTGCCCCTGGATTGTCAAGGGAGCACTGATGCGACACATGGTTGAGCGCCATCCCAGCGAATTGCTTGATCTGACAGACGGCGTGAAGATCTCCAAGCCCAACGATCCGGAAAGCTGGATTTTGGTGTTGCCGGACGCAGGTGAGCCGCTGGTGCACCTGTATGCCAACAGCAAAGAGCGCGAGTGGGTGGATGAAACCCTGCGCGAATACCGCAGCCGGGTACAAGAGTTTGTCGATCAGGAGGAGGGCATTGAGCGCATGATGCCAGACCTGGAGGCGCTGACCTCCTGATCGCCAACCGACCCGGCAACCTACCGGGTATATTTGGGGTGATGGCGCAGACTTTTGTGGATCTGTTTCCAGCGCTTCTTCTCCGTGAGTTGCGCCTGGATATCTTGTTGGCGAGACAGGTGCTGGAGTTCGCGCTGGAGCTTGTGGTAGCTGACGAGGCGATCGGGGTCCAGGAGGTTTTGGGCGATCGCCTCGTCCACCGCACAGCCTGGTTCCCCCCGGTGGCGGCAGTCGCGGAAGCGGCAGGATTGGGCCAGTTCTTCAATATCCTGGAACGTTGAGGCCAGGCTGTCTTCGCCGCCCCAGAGCTGCAGTTCGCGCAGACCGGGGGTGTCCATCAAGAGGGCACCGGAGGGTAGGGGGAAAAGCGATCGCCCCGTGGTGGTGTGCCGCCCCCGACTGTCATCGGCCCGTACCGCCTGGGTGGCCTGCACCACCCGGCCCAGCAGGTAGTTGGTGAGGGTAGATTTACCGACGCCTGAGGAACCTAAAAGTGCCACGGTGCTTCCCGGCTGGAGATAGGAATCCAGGGCCTCCAGCCCCTGCCCCGTTTGAGCACTGATGGGGTGGATGGGTATCTGGGGGGCTATGGCCGCCACCGCTGTCAGCAGGTTGGGCAGGGCTTCTGGCTCCGGCTGATCCGCTTTATTCAACACCACTACTGGAGTGGCACCGCTCTCTGAGGCGAGGAGCAAATAGCGCTCAATGCGACGGGGATTAAAGTCATGATCCAGTCCAGACATTAAAAAAACCGTATCCACATTGGCGGCGATCAGCTGCTCCTCCGTACGTGAACCGGGAGCCAGCCGAGAGAACAGGCTCTTACGGGGTAAAACGTGGTGAATCACTGGGGACCCATCGCCTTCCACCAGCACCCAGTCCCCGACGGTCGGAAAATCCTGGGAAGCCGTTGCCTGATGGCGAAAGCGCCCCGACACCTCAGCAACGGTCATAATAAATTCACCCTGCAGGTGATACAGGCCCCGCTGCACCTGCAGAACCCGTGCGGGAAGCCAGCCCTCTGTTTGAAACGGAAGGTATCGCTGGGCGAAAAAATCATCCCAGCCTAAATTCTGAAGATTCATGGAAAGAAAACCTCTGTAAAGCTGAAAAGGACTCAGTGACGTTTGTGCAGGGGTGGACGTTCACCGAAGCCCGACTTCGCCAGAGGCTGGCCGCAGCTCCTTAGAACCCCACCGCCTTGGGGGTTGATGATGTCCACTGGTGAACTGACTCGGCCATAAGTTTTCCTCCTTATTCACCTTTAAACTGGTCGTATTACAGTGATACTACAAGCGTGATTCACCTGTCAATGAGCAAAAAGGGCGATCGCTTTTCCCATTTGCTTAAGCAGCGAATGGGGAAAAGCGATCGCCCCGACGTTCTACCTCTAATAGGAAGACGGGCTTGCTCGAATACCTATGGCGTTACGCTTTCGCGTTAGGACATTCAAAGGGTGTGGAACCCCCGCGTTGCGGGGGTTCCACACTCAAACCTTACTCCGTAGGGCTATATCTGATGGCCCAGTTAAGGGTTGGATTCGTAGACAACACCCTTGCTTAAAACGGCAGGCCAGTTGGCGTCGGCTTTGGCGATGTTGCCGGGAACGTCCTGCAGCCACTGGTTCTGGACTTCAGGGCTGTAGTTGAGGTACAGCTTGCCGTCAACCATTTTCCAGGCGTTGGGATCAATGGAAGCCAGATTTCCCTCGCTCACGGCCTTGGCACAGTAGCCACCGTATTGGGGAGCAAAGGCTTCGGGGTTGCTGGCGAAGCGATCGCGGTTTTCAGCACTGGCGAAGCGCCAGGTTGCCCCCTGCCACTCATACTCATAGTCTGCACTGCCGATAACAGCCTCACCCTGGGTGAAATAGGCTACCGGGTCGGCTCCCCGAATGGCGTATCCGCTGGGGGCAGTGTAGACAAGGGGCGCAGATTCCGTTGCGCTGGCATCAGCACCGGCACAGGGGTTGGCCCCAGCACAAGGATTAGCTCCGGCGCAAGGATTGGTTCCGGCACAGGGATTAACTCCCGCGCAGGGATCAGCACCGGCACAGGGGTTGGCTCCCGCACAGGGGTTGGCTCCTGCGCAGGGATTAGCACCAGCACAGGGATTAGCACCGGCACAGGGATTAGCACCAGCACAGGGATTGGCTCCTGCGCAGGGATTGCTGCTCGCACAGGGGTTGGCTTGAGCCGTAACAAAATAGGAAGTCGTTACCGTGCCGAGGCCGACCAGCGAAGCGATCGCCAGGGCTGCAAAATACTTAACTTTCATAGGGGTTCACTGCGATGAGAACAGGTTGACTATCGGCTGTTGCCGGATACCCCCAAGTAAATCGGAACTATCTGAGCAAAGGCTGAGAAAACGCAGAGAATTTTGAATTTTCTCTAAAGGACAACTGGATAGTTTGCAGCGAGAGCTATAGCGTTACGCTTTCGCGTTAGGACGCTCAGGAGGTGTGCAATCCGCGTGTCGCGCGGGTTGCACACTCAAACCTTAACCCGTAGGGCTATACACGGTGAAAGAGGTTTGGGAAACCTGGCCCCATCATCCCGAATTAGCCAGGCGGGTTACGATTGCCTGGGCGATCGCAATCTGGCCCTCACTAAACGCCGCCGCCTGCAGATAAGTAGGCAGGCCATCGGTGGCATAGCGGGGGCTGAGCCGTAGGGCAGCCCGGTAGGTGTCCAGTGCCGCTTCCAGGTCGCCCCCGTCCCACTGGGCGATCGCCAGGGCAATCAGGGGATGGGGGTTATTCGGCTCCAGCTCCGCCGCTCGGGTAGCGGTGGTCGCCGCCCAGTCGTAGTAGCCCAACTGGTGAGCGGCAAGGCTGAGGTTGAAATAGGCAATTTCGTTGTCGGGCTTCAGGTAGGCGGCCCAGAGGTGAGCGGCGATCGCCGCATCCAGATTGCCCTTTACCAGTTGGGCAATGCCCAGGGCGTTGAGGGTCGGCACCGCAAAGGGGTCGGCATAGAAGGCGTCTACCAGGGTTTGGGTGGCCGCATCGGACTGGCCCGCCAGGTGCTGCGTCCAGCCCAGAATCACCCGACCTGAGATATTCTCCGGATCCAGCTCGACGGAGGTTTCCAGGGCGGCGATCGCGGCCTCAAACTGCCCCGCCGCCCGATAGTCTAGCCCCTGCTGCCGATAGTCGTCTGCCGTCGGAGCCGCCTGCGCCGCCGATAAATTGAGGATGGCAAGGAGGGCAATTCTCCCCAGAAAACGCTTTGCCAACGTCCCCCACCGTCCACACATTCTCCCCATAGCTTTCGGATTCACCCCCATGAGCCGGATGGTTAATTCGCCTGCTTCTGCCGATCCCGCGTCAGGAAGGGCACTTCTACCACCTCCCCCGTTGCGTCGCCAATCTGCACCGTCAGTCCAGATCCCCCCGCTTTGGTGCGGATGTAGGCCAGCCCCACCAGCCCCGCCACTGTGGTAACTACGCTGGTGAGGGTGCCGATTTTGTTGTCCCCCTGCATCACGGGGGTGCCTGGCTCAGCCGCCCCGCTCAGCCGCACGCCAAAGAGCTGCTGCTTCACCCCCTTGTAGGTATCCAGGCGAGCAATGGTTTCCTGGCCGATATAGCAGCCTTTCTCAAAGGAAACCGCATGCCATAGCCCCGCCTCCAGGGGGTTGTAGTCCTCCGTCAGCTCGTGGTCGGGCAGGGGGCGGCCCTGCTCCACCCGCAGCGTTTCCCAGAGGGCACTGCCCAGGGGAACGGCCCCCGCCTGGATCATCTGGCTCCAGAGGGACGGAGCCGCTTCATGGCTGGCAAACAGGGTATAGCCTGGAGTAGCCAGACCACTGCCCACCGCTACCGTTACGGGATACTCGCCCAGAGAGAGGGTTTGATGGCCATGGCGGGGCTGGCCAACGATGGCGGCTAACCCCAGATCGGTCAGCAGGCGATCGCTCCCTGGCCCCAGGAGACTAAACGTCAGCGTCGTTGTCGTCACATCCGCAAGGGTGACCTTATCAGCGAAAAAGATATACCGATCCATCCACTGCATGAGGCGATCGCTGCAGCCTGGGGAGGTGAGCAGCAGCACCCGATCGGCCAGTACATAGGCGCTGACCAGGTCGATGGTGCGGGCTGTGGAGGTAACAAACACCGTCTCGCAACCCTGCCCCGGCTGCAGGCTCTGAAAGTCGTTGGTGGTCTGATTATGCAAAAAGCGAATGCGGTCAGCATCCCCCACTTCAATGCGCCCCCAGTGGCTGCGATCGCACACTGCTACCCCCGACTGAACGGCGTCTCGGGCGATCGCCTCATTGCCAAACTGCTCCGGTACAGTATGATCACCAACCTGGATAAAGGTTGCTCCTGCATCTCGCTGTAAGTCTTGTAAGGTTTGCCCCATTCGTATTGGCCCCCAATGCGGATCAAGGTGTTTGGTGGATTGGACTGGTGGATTGGACTGCAAAACCTGCGCTCATTCTCCCCCTGGTGCCACCGGCAGGCTGGCGAACACACCGTCGATAATGGCCTTGGCTTTAGCATCGAGTCGGTGCCAATCTACATCGCCGGTTTCGGGATCAATCAGGCTGATATCCACCTCGACGAATTCCGGGGCAAAGGCGGGTGAGTTGGCGGACGCTGAAGCGCTGTCAGTATGGAATTCAACGGCATGAGCGGCAGCAGCATGGGGTGGGTCTTGATCAGCTTGATCAGATAAATTAGCGCCAGATAGATGATGGGAGCCAGGTAGATCAGAACAATAGTTGGAAAAGCATATTTCAAAGCAAAGCTGCCACAGATCTACCGTGACCTCACGGTCGTGATGGTGCAGGCAGAGTTCATACCCTGGATAGGGCCGGGGCAGGTGATCCAGGGCGTTTTGGATATCGGCGGCCTCTTCGGAGTTGGCCGTTTCTAGCTCGCGCTGGAGCTGCATCACCCGAATTTTGGCTTCGGGAGTGGTGCCCCTGGGCCAGACATGCACATCGCGGTAAGTGCCGCGCCAGGGGGATTGATCTAAATGCTTCCGAATGTTGTCGATGACCCGAATAAAGGCGGGCTGCATCAAGAGTTCTGCCTGCTGCCAGGTTCGGGTGTCAGAAAATTTAGGTACCATACCTACATCCTATCGGCTCAGTAAAACCCGCTTCGCCGCTTGCCCGTTCAGGACTGGCTGGGATGAATTCGCTGGAGTTAGATGAATTCGCTGCGATTGATCATAGCTCACTGCGGCCTCAGCTACATCCTCATCGCCAGGCTCTCGTTGCCAGGTTCCCGCTGGGGAATTCGTCCCCGGCTGAAATGGGCTACATTGAGCGATGAATCACCCTGCCAGGAGACAGACCGTGACCGATTTCTACTGGCTTGACCAGATTCAACCAGGGCA
>JAYKGU010000157.1:0-8764 GCA_035285585.1 Synechococcales cyanobacterium | reverse complement strand
ACCTTTGATTTGAATTCTTAATCAGGCTATTGCAATATCAAAACAGTGAAGGAATCCGGAAATAATGCCGCCAAGTTTCCGTTTAGCGGCCAGGCCGCCCTAATGTGGTGATGTAGAGAACAGCCTCGTCGGTGGGGATGCCCAGCACCTCGTTGACCTCGTCGTCAAAGAATCCAGCAATGCCGCTCACCCCCAGCCCCAGGCGAATGGCTGCCAGATTCATGCGCTGCCCCAAGTGGCCGGCGTCCATGTGCAGGTAGCGGTAGGCGCGATCGCCATACTTCGCTACCGCCTTCCCCAGATCGGCGGTGTGAAACACCAGGGCAGCGGCATCTCGGCCCAAATCCTGCTTCAGGCAAAGAACGTGCAGCTCCCGGCGGAAGTTCTTAAAGCGAATCTGCCGCAGTTCCTGGGCGCGGGGGGCGTAGTAGTAGCAGCCCTCGTCCAAACCCACCACCCCGGATACCGCAACAAAGGTTTCAATCAGCCCCAGGTCAAAATAGTCGGGCGATCGCTCCAGCCCCTGATCGATGTAGTGGTGGGGCTGGTAGGTGAAGTCCAGCAGGGTGCAGAGTTCGTCAAGCTTCAGGTCAGCCCCGCTGTACTGGCGAGTAGAGCGACGCTTGAGGATGGTGCGCTCCAGATCTAGCAGCTCCTCGCCCCAGAGGATGGCGGCACTCTGGGTGGCTACCTTAAAGCAGAAGGGGAAGTTGTACTTGTCCTCCCGGACAGGCTCGCCAGTGGTGGCTTCCACGGCGTCAAAGCGGCTCACAGCTTTCCATGATACATCGGGCTGCTTGGGAATGCGGCTGGCCTGGTGCAGCGCCATGAGCAGCTCTTCGTCTAGCAGGGATGGATAGTCGGTCTGAGTGGCCGAGGCCATGGCGGTGGGCATCAGCGGCAGGTTTTGCTGGAGGGTTTGACGGTCGGCGATCGCCATCACGGTCATGGTGCCCTCCTGCTCAGAATTCAGGTAAAGCAGGTCATCCATCGCCTGGTCGGCAAAGCCGCCAATCAAATGGGGGCGATAGCGGTTGATGGCGCAGGCCAGCTCGATATTGCCCAGCAAATGGCCCGTGTCCAGAAAAATGCGCCTATAGGCGCGGGCCTGGTAGCGCCAGACCGACCGAAAGAAAACCGCCGTGGTCACCAGCGCCATCTGGGTATGGTCCAGGCTGGGGTGCCAGAAGCAGGCGTGCTGGAGGTCGGTCCACACGTCGCTGTCCCAAAAATGAACCAGGCTATGGGTTTTGGGCTGATAGCTGTAGAGACCAGGGGGCAGCACCGGGGTTCCCCTGGAAATGAGGTAAACCTCCGCTGGGTACAGTGCTCCCGCCGAAGGAGCCGCCCGGAAGAAAACAGGTTCCCCGGTCAGGGTCATGATTTTAATCGTTAATCCGTAGCTCGTCAGCAACAGGCGCGATAGCCGCCGCCAGGTTTGGGTAACGTCATCGCCCTTGTCCAGATCTTCGGCCAGGTAAGGCTTCAGGGGAAACGTCGTGCCAATTTTATATTCTTTGAATGAATCGGGCTGGGTGCTCCAGTCGAAGGCCTGCGCCTTTTGCGAGAGGGTATCGGGATGATACTTGGTCTGCTGGTGGTAGTACTGAGCAAGCGACGGGTGCGGATTTGCCATGACAAACCACGAATTGGGTCTTCTTGATCTTTACACTGCTAACCCAAGAGGCGACAAGGAGAACCCTGAGAATCTTTTTGGTAGTTTTGAGTTTTGGGCTTTGAGTTTTGAGTTTCAGGAGTCAGGAGCCAGAATTCAGGAGTCAGGAGGTGGAAGGCAGAAGGCAGAAGGCAGGAGGCAGGAGGCAGGAGGCAGGAGGCAGGAGGCGGAAGGAATTCAAGACTTGGGGAGGAGGACTAGATGGTCTATGAATCATCCCTACGTAGGGGCATTGCCATGCGCCTATCCCAGGCCCCATCCCAGGAATTTCACCCTACTAAAATTTACGTCTCCAAAATCACGTCTAATGCGAATTAGGAACCGGATGCCCCATCCTGCTTGCTGGTGTCGTCACACCGCAGGCTGGAAGCCCGCGCTACACAAGGATTTGAGATAACTCACATCAGGCGTAAATCCAAAATCCAAAATCCAAAATCCACCGATCGCCCCTAACCCATCTGCTCTCCCGGCTCGACCCGCATGCCGTTGACGAAGTCGCTGCCGGACTGCGATCGCTTCCCCGCTAACTGCACCTCCCGCAGCAGCAGCAGCCCCTCCCCGGTCTGGATCAGCGCTCCCTGGTTTTTCAGGTGGCCGACGACGGTGCCGGGGGCGGGCTGGTCTGAGATTTGGGCCAGCAGGGCGGCTACCTCCTGCCGCACCGGCTCCCAGTTTGGCGATAGGGTTGCCTCGTGGACGCCGTCGAAGGGAATCGTGGCCTTCACCTTGAGGGACTGGTTGCGGAAGCGGGTAACGCAGTTGGGGTAGAAGCCCCGCACCTGGTTGTGGAGGGCGATCGCCGGACGGGTCCAGTCTATCTGGTAATCCTCCTTGCGGATCAGGGGGGCGTAGGTGGCCGCTTCGTTGTCCTGGGGCACTGGCTCCAGGGTCTGGTTCTGCAAGCCGTACAGGGTGTCCACCAGCAGATTCGCTGCCATCAGGGAGAGGGACTGGGCCAGCTCCAGGGCATTGTCCAGCAGGTGAATGGCGATCGCCCCCTTCAGCAGCATGGCCCCCGTGTCCATGCCCGCATCCATGAGCATAGTGGTAATGCCCGTCTCCGGCTCCCCGTGGTAAAGGCACCACTGGATGGGGGCAGCGCCCCGGTAGGCGGGCAGCAGGGAGCCGTGGCCGTTGATGCACCCCCAGCGGGGCATATCCAGGATTTCCTGGGAGAGGATCTGCCCGTAGGCCACCACGACAAAGGCGTCGGCCTGGGTCTGCCGCAGCTTCTCCAGGGTTTCGGCGTGGCGCTTGACGCTGCGGGGCTGCCATACGGGAATCTGGTGGGCCAGGGCCACGGCCTTCACCGGCGAGGGGGTGAGCTGGGTGCCCCGCCCCCGCCGCTTATCGGGCTGGGTGACAACGGCCCGCACGTCGATGTCGGGATGGCCAATCAGCCGCTCCAGGCTGGGAACTGCGAACTGGGGAGTGCCAAAGAAGACGATTTGCATAAGACAGTATTTTTCCTTAAATACTACTTTGTATCAGTTTTGAGTTTTAAGGTTTGAGTTGATGATTTACGAGGTGCGTGGGGGGGTTGTCCGCAGATTACGCAGATTACGCAGATGAGTTGGTCATAAGCAACTCTGTAGGGTGTGTTGAGGCGCAAGCCCAACGCACCGTCTGGTAAGACTCTGGTGCGTCACGCGGGGCGATGACGCACCCTACGAAAACTCCCTATCTGCGCCCATCTGCGTAATCTGCGGATTTATAACTTCACTGAAACTGCTGCCCATGAAGCTGAGCATACCGATCGCCCCGACTCAACAGCTCTTCATGGCTACCCGATTCCACAACCTGCCCCTGCTCCAAAACGATGATCCGATCCGCCCGCCGCACCGTTGCCAGCCGGTGGGCGATGATGAACACCGTGCGATCGCGCATCAGTCGTTCCAGGGCTTCCTGCACCAGAGCTTCGGATTCGGAGTCGAGGGCGGAGGTGGCTTCGTCGAGGATGAGGATGCGGGGGTCGAGGAGGACGGCACGGGCGATCGCCAGCCGCTGCCGCTGACCGCCGGAGAGGTTCACCCCCCGCTCCCCCACCCAGGTCTGGTAGCCGTCGGGGAAGGCGGCGATGAAGTCGTGGGCGTTGGCGATGCGGGCGGCGGCGATCACCGCCTCCATGTCGAAGGAGGGCTGGCCGAAGGCGATGTTCTGGGCGATGGTGCCGGAAAACAGCACGGTCTCCTGGGGGACGATGCCGATTTGCTGACGCAGGCTGGGCAGGGTCACCTCGCGGATGTCAATGCCGTCAATCAAAATTGCGCCGTCCTGAGGATCATAGAAGCGGGGCAGCAGGTTCACCAGGGTAGTCTTGCCCGCCCCCGAGGAACCCACCAGGGCGATCGCCTCCCCCGGATGGGCCAGCAGATTCAGCCCCTGGAGCACGGGCTGGCCGGGAACGTAGCCAAAGGTCACCTGCCGATACTCCACTTTGCCGGTCACCGCAGGCAGGGGTCGGGCCAGGGGCGACTGCACCACCGCCGGTTCCAGGGCCAGCAGCTCCATAATCCGATCCACCGAGGCTTCTCCCTGCTTGAACTCGTTGTAGTTCTCGGTGATGTGGGCGATGGGGTCAATCAGCAGCAGGGCGGCGGCCACGTAGCTGCCAAAGGCTTCCCCCGTCAAATTCTCTGCCGCAATCTGCCAGCCCCCCAGCAGCAGCAGCAGCAGAATGCTCACGGCATAGAGAAACCCCACCACGGGAAACTGCACCGCCCGCAGCCATGCCCCCCGATATTTGGCCTGCCGATTGCGGTCGGCCTCGTGGCGGAAGCGCTCCAGCTCGTAAGCCTCGGCGGCAAACGCCTGCACCAGCCGGATGCCGCTAAACACCTCCGTCAGCAGGGAAGACAGGTCGGAAATGCGGCTCTGGCTGCGGCGGGAAACGGTAAGCAGGCGATCGCCAAACCAGCTAATCAGCGCCGCCAGCAGGGGAGCCATCACCAGGGTGGCCAGGGTTAGCTGCCAGTTGAGGGACACCATGTAGCCAAATACCACCACCAGTTGCAGCACGCAGGGCAAAAAGTCGTGGAAGATCTTGTTGACCACTTCCCCAATCCGGTCAATGTCCTCCGTGAGGCGATAGGACAGATCCCCCGTCTGGGCCTTCTCGAAATAGCTGAGGCTGAGGCTTTGCAGGTGGGCGTAGGTGCGGGTGCGCAGGTCAAAGGCCAGGTTCAGCGCCGCCTGGGCCATGAGGGAATCCTGCCCATACTGAGCCAGCTTCTGCACCAAAAACATCCCCGTCGTCGCGGCGGCCAGCACCGCCAGCAAGGGCACATCCCCCGCCGCCAGCGCCCCCAGCAGCCGCCCCGCCATCCAGGCCAGAAACGGCCAAAAAGCAGTAAACACCAGCGTACAGCCCAGCGCCCTGGCCACGGTGTGCCCGTGGGGACGCAGATCGGGCAGCAGCAACCAATAGCTAGAACGGCGTTTCAAGGCGATCGCACTAAGAGATAAAAAACTTCGCCCTTAAGGCTATCACTTTTTGCCCACCATCCCCCGCCGTCATGCTCTAAGGGCAAATGGCCACTGGCCCCTACGGTGGATGTTGGCAAAATCGTCGTCCATACCGCTATCCAGCAACGCTCTCTCCTGAATTCTGACTCCTGAATTCTGACTCCTGAATTCTGACTCCTAAATTCTGACTCCTGAACTCTGACTCCTGAATTCTGACTCCTGAATTCTGACTCCTGAATTCTGACTCCCCATCCAAACAGAATTTCCCAGCTTAGATGGATACTTGATTCGCTGGATGACCATTCTGCTCACTGGGTACTTGACCACTTTGAGGAGGCTGGCTGGGGGTTGATTGAAAATGGCGGAAGTTGGGAGAACCGCCCGCTTTGATGTATTCAATGCTACTTCTGCCGTAGCGACTGGCCACACCGCTTAACATGCGGCTCGAAAGGTCGGAGAGAGTCCGATCCATGTGCGTGAGAATTTTCCGGGATTCAGCAGTTTCAGACAACAGTTTGTTGTAGTTCTCGAGAGCGGCGCGGGTTTCGGCGATCAGCCGATCGTAAGCTTCCAGGGTGAGGCCGTAGCCGAGATCCAGGTTTTCGTCAATCGCTTTGAGCAGGGCTGAGCGACGCTGGGCTTTGTCCAGGGCGGCGGAACCGCGAGTGCGAAGGGCCATGGGGTAGAGTCTCCTCAAACAAATGTACGCCTTCAACATAGCGAGGCACGGCAGCGTTTGAGATGCGTGTTTCTATGGCTTTTAGTAAAAAATATATCAAAGTTTGTTGTTTAGATCGCTATTTTTACAGATGCCGCAAACCCGGTAGGGCCAAATGGCCATTTGCCCTTAACCCCGCCATTCAGGCATCAATCAAGAGCGATCGCATTTAGCAGACGGGCGATCGCTGATCTGAGGTAACTGCTCAGGCTGCCCTCACCCTAAATCCCTCTCCCCAGGGAGAGGGACTTCAATCCGGTTCCCCTTCTCCCTGGGGAGAGGGACTTCAATCCGGTTCCCCTTCTCCCTGGGGAGAGGGACTTCAATCCGGTTCCCTTTCTCCCTGGGAAGAAGGGGCTAGGGGATGAGGGCAGTTCAGGCTCCAGGTCAAGCCTGAGTAGTTACTTTCTCAGATGATCTGAGAAATAAAGTTGCCAACCTTACAATTGCAATTGCATTGGCTGCATGTACTCACACAAAACCGGGAATTGGAGTTGCCAACCTTACAATTGCAATTGCATTGGCTGCATTTGCTGATACAAAACCGGGAATTAGAGTTGCCAACCTGACGATTGCGATCGCATTGGCTGCATGTACTCACACAAAACCGGGAATTGGAGTTGCCAACTTTACAATGGCGATCGCATTTGTCGCATTAATAATTGCTGATCCACAAAGGGCGATCGCGCAGCATTGGCTCTACCTGAGGTTACCCCCGGTCTATGAGGGCGATCGCGCAATGTTGCTTTTTGGTGGTCAGACATCAAAATACCCCTACTGGTAAGGAGAGACATAGGATAGAGGCAATTTTTTTTTAGAGGGAACAATGGACGGAACCACTGTGGAACGGCAAAAGCTGATCGAAGCAGTCAGCACTTTTTCTGATGAAGCGTTGGGAACCAGGTAGGTCACGTTAGCAGATTGGCGATCGTCTAGCTATAAAAGGCGATCGCCCACCTCCAGCGCTACCCAATCCCCCCCATCAAAAAAAAGTATCCCACTTGTCTTGACTCTACGTCCGCTCTCCAGTAATCTACCGGGCTATGGCTGTGTGCGCGCAGTCTGGTCTCCCAAAAACTTAGCCGGTGGCGCTACCGGAAGTTGTTAGCAGCAACGTCCGGCAGCTAACCCCCATGACAGGAGTCATCTGTCGTGAAGGCTAGGGTTCATTATGGCCCTTAGTCGTCACGCACTGCTGAGTGTGGGGCGGCGAGGTTTTTGGGATTCCTTCCCACTCAATACATTCGGAGGAATCCCAAAGTGATCTACATCCCATATTTCCTGGCGTCTGGCGGCGACACCCCCCAGGCGGACAGTCCCGTATTGCTGCCCACCCCCAAATCAGAACCCGGCGACGAAGTGCTGCGCCATATCCTGGTCGGCCCCCCGGCGATCGTGCAGCGCACCATCCATCTGCTCTATGTCCTCAACTACGAAGACCCCGGTCGCTGGAGTCGGCTGGTCACCGTCCCTGAACGAGGCATCCTGATCACCCCCCCGCAGGGCGAGACCATGAGCTACCTCATCCGCCGCCGCTAGGTTCGACAGAAATCCCAGAGTTCCGCGAAACTCTGGGATTTGTCTAAACAAATTTCTGGCTACAGTACTAAGCACTCAATAATTTGTGAAGGTAAGGTAAAGCTTTCCGGGATAACTCCCGTGTAAAGAGTATTATCCAGACAGAATCTGGATAACTCCGATATAGGGGTATTATCCATCTCTAATCTGGATAACTCCGACCTAGAGGGTATTATCCAGATCTTGAGTGCTGAATAATATAGTTAGCCCCCTCGATCTGGTATTGTTCACTCTTTTGCTGGGTTCGCGAATCGCCCCCCAATTGCGACAGTTGAGTAGCAAAAGATTGGGGTCAGAGTTGAGAGTCCCAAAAGGTTTTTTATTAGCAGCAAAGGTTGGTTGTTTTCAAGTTATTTGTGAGCCTTAAACGTCCCAGAAGGTGAGGGGGCGATCGCCGAGAGTCCCCGGTTCTGTCTACTTGTGGTTGGGTGTGGCGATCGCCCCCCTCATCGCAAAGGTTAAGTCCTTCGAGGTTTCGGTCAAAGTGAGAAGTCCCAAGAGGCTGGGGTAGTGACGCGAAGGGGTAGTTTTGATAGGCTTGGGTCAGAGTTGGAGGACTCAGGAGGTAGTGGGGGGCGATCGCCGAGAAGCCCTGGTCTAGTCAAGTCCTAGATGATCGTTCGGGGCTAACCAAGCGCTGCAACGGACTGAAGAGAGGTGTTGGTGATGTACTAGAGGTTTTGCCAGCCGTTGAGCTTTGCGTTAGCTGGCTTCGTTTCTGGGCTAAGGCTGGTACAGAAAGATAAGTTGTTAGTGTTCAAAATCACGAGGCAACAACTCGCGTTTGAGCTTGTGCATGAGATTTGGGTTTCACTACAATTTCCACATCTCGTCCCAAAGCATTGAGAAATCGAAACAACCGTGCAGTCGAAAAGCCTGCTAGTTTTCCATTGATTAGTGCCGAGATTTTAGGTTGGTCAATTCCTAACGCCTCTGCTGCCTCAATTTGAGTCATTTGTTGAGCCGTAATAATATTGCTGATCCGCCGAGCAAGTTCCGCTTTAACCAGCAATTCATCAGCACTTTCCAAACTCAAATCTGCAAATACGTTGCCACTACTGGCTTGTACTCCAATTTCTTCAGTCATAGTTTACTCTCCCTGGTGTTTGCTGTAGTTTTGCGAGTAGTGCTCTCTGGCTCGTTTCAGTCTTGTTTCGATCAGGTCAATATCCTGCTTAGGGGTAGCAATACCTTGCTTTGCTTTTTTCTGGAAAGCGTGTAAGACGTAGACCACTCCAGCCAGTTTTACCGTGTAGACGGCTCGATAAGTATCTCCGTCAAAATCTTCTACAATTTCTAGTACTCCAGTTCCCTTAAATCCTTTGAGT